>JBPCLZ010000087.1:0-3042 GCA_051002775.1 Pyrinomonadaceae bacterium
CCAAAGGGAGAGGGGGAAAAAGAATTGCGATTGGACCTCACTTAAAACCTAGGACCATTGAATCCGGCCCGACCAGATGTTCCACTTTTGTCTCTCGGAAGCCAGCCTCCCTCATCCAATCCGAGCAATCTGCCCCCGTGTAGTCGAACCCTCCCGGCGTCTCAATTAACATGTTCAGACTCATCAATAACCCAAGCGTGTTCTTCCTTCGCTCGTCGTCAATCAGGGCCTCGAACACTATCAGCGCACCGCCTGTAGGAAGTGCTTCAATAGCTTTCTTCAGCAGCATTCGCTTCTCTTCCATATTCCAGTCATGAAGGATGTGGCCCATTACCAGCACGTCCGCTCGAGGCAATGGATCGTTGAAGAAGTCGCCCGGGTAAAAGCGCAATCTATCACCGAGTCCGTGTTTAGCGACGTACTTTTCAAAGACAGGGCCGACCGCCGGTATGTCAAAATTTCCGCCCTTCAGGTGGGGATGGGCCTTGGCAACTTGTACGGAAAGCCCGCCCTGAGCGCCGCCGATATCAATGAAGGTTTGGTAATCCTTCCAGGAAAACTTCTGCGCAATCGCATTGGCGGCGCCCAGACTGAGTCCGGTCATGGCGCTCAGGAAACCCTCGAGTCGTTCCGGATCCGCATACAAAGCTTCAAAGAAGTTGCCGCCACTCTTAGCTTCGTTTTGCGGTCGGCCAGTTCTCAATGCCTCGGTCAGTGAGCCCCAGAAAGGATATAGACGTGTGTTCGCCATCTCTAACATCCCACCGATGTAAGATGGCTTCGCTTTGTCAAGAAACATGTCGGCCTCAGACGTGTTACGGTAAAGGCCTGCGGCATCACGTTCCAGCATCTGCAGTGAAACGAGCGCATCAAGAAAGTCACGCAAACTACGTTCGTGTAAATTGAAACGCTCGCCCACAGCTTCCCGAGACATAGGGCCCTTGGCGAGTTCCGTAAAAAGTCCCAGCTCCACGGCGCTGAGCAGCGTCTTTGAGGCCCAAAAGCCTAAACCGACCTGCATAATGTTGTCTGGCTTGACAGACGCGTTCATCCAATTCTCTCCTTCGTCGCAAAATGGCGTTAACAATAGAAAACCCTAAACCACCCTAAGTGGCTACTGCAATCCGCAGACTATTTAAAAATGAGGTGGGCCACCTTGGCTTCGAGATTCCAGTAGATCATAGCGACTGCAGTCAGGTCGAATGCGGCATGCGCAACCATCAGCATAAAGATCCGCCCTGTGATCGCAAAGATGGTCCCGAAGACAAGCCCCGTAATCACGGCCTGCTCGACGGCGGCTAATCCCGAACCGTAATGCGCCAATGCAAACAATACGGTCGTGAGCACTACGATGAACGACTTGGACCACACCCCGGATCCGAGAAGCTTCCTGAAACGCTCAAACATGTAACCGCGAAAAACGGTTTCTTCTCCGAAGCCTGCGACGACAATCATGGTGAAGATGGCTGCTGGAAGCGCGGCGCGGTTTCCGACCAGGTAATGGTAAGCATAATTGATCGGGTCGGCGCCGAGCAGAGGCATCACGACCGCCTTCATCACAAATTTGAACGCGACGCCGAAAACGATTCCAATCGCCACTGTCTGGGTCCAACTCCTGGGCCGCACGTAGCCGATTTCGCGCCATGGTGTGTGTGACCGCCAGGCCCAGATAAGAATCAACACAGCACTGAGTGGAGCTACGATCTGACCAGCGACGATGACGAGAATCGCGAGAATTCCGAGTGGTCCGAATCCGCGCAAGTCCCCGGCGAAGGGATCATCCAACGGCAGTTCGGCTCGCCCTTCGACCGGCGGCGTAGGAAGGTGTTCCGGCACATTCGAGGTGTCGCTTGTCACGCTCACCAATACGCGATTTCGTCAACAAAGTTTCGCTCCGCCCTCTAACGATAAGAGCAATTCCCTACGGTCAACTACTCTGAAAGGTGCGTCCAACGTGTGTGATCATCAGAACGTAACCAGTTCGATTGATAAGAAAAAGCGGGTGCCGGCCGTTTGAAACAGATTCCAATGGCCTAGGTCGCTGCAAGGTGTCGATGGTCCCTACTTTCTACGTTTCTGCAACCAGATGAAGACGCAACGCACACTCCGATTGCGACCCAGGCGTGCTGGTTCCGCTTCGCTGCGAGCGCCTGTTGGGCTCGCAGGTGCGTCACGCCTGGGTATCTTTTCATTCTTTGACATAGGGCTCATGCAATTTGACAGGCTCACCGCTGGGTTTCCTTAACTTCAAATTCAACGCTTCTACAAATACAGAAAACGCCATCGCAACGTAGATATAGCCTTTGGGAATATGTCTGTCCCAACCTTCAGCGATCAGCGTGAACCCGATGAGCAAAAGAAAACTTAAAGCCAACATCTTGAACGTCGGATGCCTTTCGACGAAATTACTTATCGGAGCGGCAAAGAGCATCATAAATCCAACTGCTATTACAACCGCCGAAATCATAATGCTAATGTCATCCACCATGCCGACTGCCGTGATAACCGAATCGAGTGAGAAAACAATGTCGAGCAACATAACTTGTATAATCACGCTGCTAAATGAAGGCTTTACTCGCGCCGAAGAATGTCCTTTTTCACCTTCGAGTTTTTGATGAATCTCGCGTGTGGCTTTACCCAACAGAAATAAGCCCCCGACGATAAGGATGAGGTCGCGTCCAGAGATTTCATGCCCGAAGATGGTAAAGAGAGGCGCCGTCAGACGAATAACCCAGGATATGGAGAACAGCAACGCGATACGCATGAGCATCGCTAAACCTAAGCCGATGTAACGCGCTTTAGGTTGCTGCGCCGCGGGAAGTTTACCCGCTAAAATTGAAATGAAAACGACATTATCAATCCCAAGAACAATTTCCAATCCTAACAAAGTAACAAATGCGATCCATGCTTGCGGGTCAGCCAGCCAATCCATATGTTTCTCCTAAGTTTAGTTTCTATTACTCGCTGACATTTAGGTTCGACGTTCGAGCAGACGCCAACGCGCGAGTTGACCGGCGCGCATGAGCCGCCGCAACCGCCCAA
>JBPCLZ010000088.1:0-3711 GCA_051002775.1 Pyrinomonadaceae bacterium
TGCTGCGTATGCTGCGTTACCGGCAGAAGCTGATCAAGCTCCGCACCATGAGCAAAAACAGCTTACAAGCAATCGCGCTGCAAGCAGGTCTAGCCAAAGGCAGCGGGTTATTCACTAAGGCCGGACAGCAAGAACTCAGTCGAGCCGAGATGACTCCAGCCATGCAAGGGCAACGCGAGCACTGGCTGCAATTACTAAAGCCATTGAATGAGCAACTGCTGGAGACCATGGTGTGGTTCAAGGCGCAAAGCAAAGGCGATGTATGCATCACGCGCCTACGGACTCATCCCGGCATTGGCTTGCTTACTTCCCTCTGCATCCTGCACACGCTGCAACCGGTCAGTCGCTTTCGTAATACGCGCCAGGTGGCTGCCTATGCCGGCTTCGATCCGGTTGAACGTTCTTCAGCAGAGCGCAAATGCTTTCTGGGAATAAGCAAAGCGGGCTCACGCTTACTGCGTTACCTGCTGGTGGAAGCAGCGCAGACAGCCGTCCGCAAAGACGAGGACTTAAAGCGTTTCTACAAACGACTGGCAGAGCGTCGCGGCCGACCAAAGGCCAAAGTAGCTGCTGCCAGGAAACTTCTCATCCGCGCTTACATCATGTTGCGTGATGAGATCGACTATGCGGAATTCCGACGTCGAGCCGTCGCAGCTCGGCTTGCCCGCCGAGGTCAAAGGCCTAATGTGCCTGAGGTACTGATTGGGCAGCCGGCCTCTCCTGCGCAATAACCAAGGGAGAGTGCGAACTAAACCTCATGGAAGATGACCGCATAGATGATTGATCGTGGCTTGGCAGCCTTGATCATTTGAGGACCGCAAACGGCGGTAAAACTAAAAAACTATCAGTCTCATGTCAAAGAGCAAACAACAAAGCTATAGATCAATAGAGGCGCTGCGGCGTCGCGGTCAGAGTCTGCCCTCAAAACCTCTTGACAGCGAACCACGCTTCATAGATGACCTCATATCGCAACATTGACTTCATCGCAGTTAATCAACTAGAAGTCTTTCGTCCCTCTTATTTCACACTTCGGAGGTCTTAATGCGCCAAACGAAATTCGCGCTGCTCCTTGTTCTGATCAGCGCCACGATTGGATTTGCGGGGCAGCCTTACAATCGTTCGTTTGCAAACCGGCATGACACTTCTGCCGTTCAAACTGAGGCGGAGTGGATCAAGTTTACGTCGCCTGAAGGTCGGTTTGCGGTCCTGCTGCCGCGCGAGCCAAAGTTTGAGACGTTAAGCGCCACAGAATCTAACCAGGTCACCAATTATCGCTATTCAGCTCTTGAGAGTGGCTATGGGTTCATTTGCGAATATTTTGATGTCGCTTCAACCGGGGACGACCCGCAAAAACTTCTTGATATTACGCGGGACGGCATCATCACCGGCGCCGGCGCCACCCTGGTGGGCGAAGAAAAGATCAGTCTGAACAGTTACCCGGGACGCGAATTGAAGTTGGCATTTACGGTTAATAATGGCGCTGAGCTTACTGGCCGGACCAGAATTTACCTGGTCGGCAAGCGCCTTTATAGTTTGACGTTCCTGCACATGAAGAGTATGGAGGCCTTGCGCGCTTCCGATTTGGGCAAGAAGTTTTTCTCGTCGTTTGAGTTGAAGCCCGCGAAGTAGATTGGGACAACAATGCGGTACGGAGGAATGAACTGTAATGGCGTTGATTGGGGCCAATGATCTAAAACGAAAACTGCTGATTGCGGTTGAGGGACAGCCTTACATTGTGCTGGAGGTCTTTTTTGCTTCGCCGACCGCGCGCGGTGCGGCCACGATGGTGCGCACAAAGTTGCGCCACCTGCTGACGGGCGCGGTGATGGAGAAGAACTTTCGCTCAAGTGAAAAGTTTGAAGAACCGGATGTGGAGTTTGCGCCGGCGTCTTTTCTTTATGCTGACGCACACGGTTATCACTTCATGGATGAGAAGAGTTATGAGCAGTTTGCGTTTTCCGCCGAAGAGGTTGGCAGCGATCGAGATTATCTGAAGGAAGGCGTGTCGTTGCAGGTGCTGAAGTACAACGGCGCAGCTGTGTCGTTGCGCTTGCCGCAATACGTCGAGCTCGCGGTCGTCTCGACAGAGCTGGGAATGCGCGGCGACACGGCGGCCGGCGGAGCAACCAAACAGGCGACGCTGGAAACAGGTTTGGTAGGACGCGTGCCGCTCTTTATCAAAGAAGGCGAACTAGTAAGGGTGAATACGCAAACGGGCGAGGTTGCCGGACGGGCTTGATCGCGAATAAAAATAGGGGCGCCGCCGAAAAAAGCGGCGTTGGCCGCCACAGTCCAAATTTGGAGTGCGCTGACTCGACAGCGCTTTCCGTTCGCTACGCACGAGAGGCGAAGAAAACTGGCTATGAGAAATTCTCTTGAATGGAAGCGCGGGCGGCCAAAGCGGCGTCAAGCCGCCGCAGTCCAAAATTACCAGTCTTCTTTGGCGATGTAATTGAGGACGGATTTGATCGAAGCGACGGTGTAGCTGCCGTCGCTTTTTATTACCGGCAGATGGCGATAGCGTCCCACTGACATTCTGTTAAGTGCCTCGGCTACTGAGTCTTTTTCGTGAAGTGTTTCAGGGTTGCGGCTCATCAATTCTGAGACGGGAACGTCAAAGCCGGCATGGAGCCGCACGCCGGCGACGACATTAGTCTCTTCCATCTCGGCAGCTTCCATTTCGTCTGCACGCAACTCTTCGAGCGGAATTTCGCTTGCCGGGAGCTGACTAATAGGAAGCTCGTCGGGAAACATTGTTCTCGCTTCGTGCTCATTTACCGGAGTGACGCCCGCGGTCCCAGTATCGGAGGTTCCAGTTCCTGAGGTCATTCGCAGCAGCACATCATGTTCGGTAAAGATACCGACGAGCTTGCTACCTTCCAGCACCAGTGCACAGCCGGTATTCGCTTCCTTCATGCGGCTCGCAACATCGAGGGCGGACGTATCGGGAGAAACGCAGACTGCTGACTCGTAATCTAGCCGGCCCAGATTATCTTCCATCACTGATTGCGCGAAACTTTCCGCGGCGTCAATGCTAGGAATGTCCAATTGGCGAAACGGCGCCAGACAATTCTCGCAACGATCAACGCCGTCCATGTTTTCGTGGCCACAGGAAGGGCAGTTCATGGCTGATTTCCGATTGGCGATTTCCGATTGCCGATTTGAAAACGCCGGTATTGATGTCTCTGGTTTTTAGTGTGATAAAGCAGCTCTGGATACTCAGAGCCCGGACTAATCGCTAATTGCCAATTGGCAATCGGAAATCGGCAATGTTTACTGCACCACCCAGGTATCGCCGCTGTTGATTAGTTTTTCCAGACTGCCTGGTCCAATTTTGGCAATCGCGGCGTCGATTTGATCAACCATTAACTGTTCATAGCTGGGCCGTTCGACGGCGCGAAAAATGCCGACGGGCTGCGGAAAGTCAGGCTGCTCCATGCGGGCCAGCATGAAAGCCACCGAAGGATCTTTCAAATAAATGTCATGGACCAGCAGATCGTTTTCAGTGATGCCATTCTCGCCGATGGTTACAACTTCCGGATGCGCGCCATTCATGCGAATGCCTTTGTTTCGGTCTTTGCCATAGATCATCGGCTTGCCATGTTCCAGGTAAAGCACGCGGTCAGTGCGCACGCTACGCTCGGCGAATGAATCGAACGCATGATCGTTGAAGATGTTGCAGTTTTGATAGACTTCGATGAAAGAGATGCC
>JBPCLZ010000089.1:0-24129 GCA_051002775.1 Pyrinomonadaceae bacterium
GCTCACGCGTCTGCGGCATCGGACCGTCGGTAGCCGCAACCACCAGAATGGCGCCGTCCATCTGCGCCGCGCCCGTGATCATGTTCTTCACATAGTCAGCGTGGCCGGGGCAGTCAACGTGCGCGTAGTGGCGGTTCTTCGTCTCATACTCCACGTGCGCCGTCGCGATCGTGATACCTCGTGCTTTTTCCTCGGGCGCTTTGTCAATCTGATCGAAAGCCACAAACTGCACCTTCGGATTGTTCTTGCCCAGCACCTTAGTTATCGCTGCCGTCAACGTCGTCTTGCCGTGGTCCACATGCCCGATCGTCCCGATGTTCACGTGCGGCTTACTGCGGTCGAATTTTTCCTTTGACATCGTTTTTCCTCGATACGCTAACGTCGGATTGGTAAAAAGTGACAGGTGACAAGTAAAACCACTTCTCACCAATCAATTCTTTCTTGTCACTTGTTACCCGTCACTTGTCACTTACTAGCTACGCCTTGAACTTTCGCAATCACTTCTTCCGCAACGTTCTTCGGCGTCTGATCGTAACGCTCAAAATGCATTGTCGAAGTTGCGCGCCCTTGCGTAGCCGAACGCAAGTCAGTCGTATAACCAAACATCTCGGACAGTGGAACGAACGACGTAATCACCTGCGCGCCGCCGGGACGGGGCTCGGTCTTCTCGATTTGTCCGCGCCGCCGCATCAGGTCGCCGTTAACCGCGCCCATGTAGTCGTCGGGCGTGACCACTTCAATGCGCATGATCGGCTCAAGCAAAACCGGCTTCGCTTTCCGCAGTGCGTCCTGGAAAGCCAGCGATCCAGCAATGTGGAACGAGCGCTCGTCCGAATCGACTTCGTGGTAATTGCCATCAAGCAAACGCACCTTGATGTCTACCAGCTCATAACCCGCAAGGAAACCGCGCTCCATAGCGTCCTTGATTCCCTGCTCGACCGGCTTGATGTACTCCTTCGGAATCGCACCACCGGTAATCTTGTTCTCAAATACAAAGCCTTCACCGGGTGCCGGCTCGATCTCAAGCTCAACGTGCCCGAATTGACCACGACCACCCGTCTGTTTCTTGTAAATCTCTTTACCAGGCGCGGGCTGCGTAATCGTTTCACGATATGCAACCTGTGGTTTGCCCACATTTGCTTCCACGCCAAACTCGCGCTTCATGCGATCGACAATGATCTCGAGGTGCAGCTCTCCCATGCCTGCGATGATCGTTTGATTCGTTTCGGGATCGGTTGAAACATTGAAAGAAGGATCTTCCTGAGCCAGGCGGTTCAACGCCACACCCAACTTGTCCTGGTCCTGACGTGTCTTTGGTTCGACGGCCACCC
Organism: Pyrinomonadaceae bacterium; assembly: GCA_051002775.1. GTDB lineage: Bacteria > Acidobacteriota > Blastocatellia > Pyrinomonadales > Pyrinomonadaceae > PSRF01. The sequence continues at coordinate 1,332 of JBPCLZ010000089.1, forward strand.
GAATGACAGGAGCTGGAAACTCCATCCGCTCGAGGATGATCGGTTTGTTATCGTCGCAAACCGTGTCGCCCGTTGTTACCTGCTTCATGCCGCCGATGGCGATGATCTCGCCTGCGCTTGCATCTTCAATGTCTTCGCGCTTGTTGGCGTGCATGCGCATCAGGCGACCGACACGCTCTTTTGTTTCTTTAATCGGATTGTATGCGTAGGAGCCGGCCTTGATGGTGCCGCTGTAGATACGCACAAACGACAACTGGCCCAGATGCTTGTCGGCCATGATCTTGAAAACGAGACCGGAAAACGGCGCACTCGCATCAGGCGGTCGCACTTCGGTTTCTCCGGTTTTGGGGTTTACGCCCTCAACCGGCGGAATATCGAGTGGCGACGGAAGGTAATCAACTACGGCGTCGAGCAGCGTCTGTACGCCTTTGTTTTTAAAGGCCGAACCAGTGACGACGGGAACCAGCTTGAGGCCAAGCGTTCCCTGGCGCAGTGCCTTGCGAATCTCTTCTTCCGAAATCGTCTCGCCTTCGATGTACTTATGCATTAGGCCATCGTCGACGCTAGCTACGGCCTCGATCAGCTTCTCGCGAGCGGCAGCGGCAGCCTCTTTGAGATCGTCCGGAATCTCAGTCGTCTCATACTCTGACCCTTTGCTTTCGTCGTTCCAGACGAGTGCCTTCATGGAGATGAGATCGACGACTCCCTTTAACTGATCTTCAAGACCGATGGGAATTTGAATAGCAACAGGATTCGCGCCCAGGCGGGTAATGATTGATTCAAACGAACGGTCGAATGAAGCACCGGCGCGATCGAGTTTATTAATGAAACAAATCCGAGGCACGCCATACTTATCAGCCTGGCGCCAAACAGTTTCCGATTGCGGCTCAACTCCGGCGACGCCGTCAAACACAGCTACTGCGCCGTCAAGCACACGCAAGCTCCGCTCGACTTCCATTGTGAAATCAACGTGGCCCGGTGTGTCGATAATGTTGATGCGGTGATCGACCCTGTTGCGTTCCCAGAAACAGGTCGTCGCAGCGCTGGTAATCGTGATACCGCGCTCCTGCTCCTGCTCCATCCAGTCCATGGTCGCCGTGCCCTCGTGCACCTCGCCGATTTTGTGCGTGATGCCCGTGTAATACAGAACACGTTCCGTGGTGGTGGTCTTACCAGCATCAATGTGGGCCATGATGCCGATATTCCTTGTTAGATTTAAATCCTGTCTCGCCATCTCAACACTGCCGGTCTTTGGTTTTTGGTCTTAGGTCTTTGACAAAGACCAAAGCCCGAAGTCCCAAGACCGTTTTCTATTAAAACTTATAATGCGCAAACGCCTTGTTGGCATCCGCCATGCGGTGCGTGTCTTCCTTCTTCTTCACCGAGTTGCCGCGATTATTCGCCGCGTCGAGAATTTCGCCGGCAAGACGGTCGGTCATTGTCTTTTCCCCGCGCCCGCGTGAATAGGAAACTATCCAGCGAATTGCCAGCGCTCCACGCCTTTCGGCATGAACTTCGATCGGCACCTGATAGGTCGAGCCTCCAACGCGGCGGGATTTAACCTCGACCGTTGGCTTGACGTTATCAATAGCGCGCTTGAAGACCTTCAACGGCTCTTCGCCGGTCTTCTCGCCGATCTGCTTCATGGCACTGTAGAAAATGATCTCCGCAACCGACTTCTTGCCCTGCAACATGACGCCGTTAATAAACTTCGTCACCAGCGGACTGTTGTAAATCGGGTCCGGAAGTACTTCTCGTCTTTCTGCGACTCTTCTTCTTGGCATATCGTTGGGGTCTCAGGTATCAGGTGTCGGGTATCAGTTTTTCTTTTCCGGGACCTGGGACCCGACACCCGGCACCGCATTTTCTTACTTGCCAGCTGCCTTGGGGCGCTTGGCGCCGTACTTTGAACGCCCCTGTTTGCGATCAGCAACGCCGACCGAATCAAGGGTGCCGCGAATTACGTGGTAACGAACGCCGGGCAGATCCTTTACGCGTCCGCCGCGAATCAAAACAATCGAGTGTTCCTGCAGGTTGTGCCCAACGCCCGGAATGTAAGTTGTGACTTCAATTCCGTTGGTCAGGCGAACACGCGCCACCTTGCGCAACGCCGAGTTCGGTTTCTTGGGGGTTTGCGTGTAAACGCGGGTGCAAACACCACGCTTTTGCGGCGAACTCTGGAGCGCAGGACTGGCCGTCTTATACTTGACGGCCTGGCGTCCCTTGCGAACTAGCTGATTTATCGTTGGCACGTTTTGTCTTCCTCAACTCATCCGCTCGCTAACGCTTGCGGTTTGGTTCCATTTGCGCCAGCAAAAAAGCGCAAAAGGGCGTTACCTGCCTCTTTCCGGAACTTTTGCCGCCACCTATTGATGGCCTTGTCCGGCAGTCAGCGCAGGCGAGCTGCCCTGATACATATTTGTGTTAGGGATGTTCTGACTTCGCGCTAGCGGGTGTGGATGCTGGCTCCCTTAAGCCGACTTTTCTGTGGCGTCGCATCATTCGGACGAGAAGACCGTCAAGGTCTTTCACGCGTGCCGGCGCTGGAGCGTGCGGATAATCCGACGCGACGCAGGCAACTTACGCCACAATAATTGTCAAAACCGAATGCCCAAGGGGCAATCGGGGCAACGCCTCCACACCGACAGAACCAACCGGACGTTGCATTGTTGACTTCAGACAGGTAGTCCGAAACCGCAAACTATAAGGAATCGGGCACAGGCTGTCAAGCGCACCGGGGTAGCAAATAACGCTTTCAAAACAGTGATTTCAACAGATACCAAACCCCGAAGCCAATGCCGCCAAGAGCCAGCAAAATCACCAGCGCCAGCGCAAACATTGCTGCCTTGAATTTCGTGTAGCGATTCTTGTCGGGTGGTGCAAGTGAACTCTGAGGGAAATATGGTGGTGGCGTGTATGTTGCCATGGTGCTCCTGCTTTGAAAACGGCGAGCGACGCCCGCCTATACACAACTATCAGTGTTCATGGATTGCGATTCCGATTTGAGTTGGGCTTCTTTACATTTGCCTTATTCGCATTCGCTGGTTTTCCCCTATTTGAATTCGATTTCGTGGAACTGGAACCAGAGCCTTCTGAATCATCTGCATTAGCGTTCTTCAGCTCGTCTTGCTTCTGCTGTTTCTTTAACAAGTCTTCCTGGTGTTTCTTGCCGGCCCGGATTCGCTTTACTCCTTCGCGGGCCTCTTCCAACGCATCCTGAGCACGATAGTTTTCCGGGTCAACCTCCAATGACTCTGAAAAGGCAGCCGCTGACTCGTCATACTGGGCCAACTTCGTCAACGCGGTTCCTAAATCGTAATACATGTCGGCGTCGTCATCCTTAAGACGAATAGCCTGCCGGTATTCCCTGACCGCTTCGCTGTAAAGATGCAGTCCTGCGTAAGCCTGCCCCAAATTGTAGTGCCCCTCGGCATCGTCTTTGTTGTTCTCTAAATATTTCTTGTATCTATCAATCGCCTTCTTGTAGGTTTCCTCGGCCTCATTTTCCTTGCCAAGCGCTGCGTAGGCGAGCCCCAAACGAAAGTGGGCCTCCGCTAAATTGCCATCGAGCTTAATCGCCTGTTCGAAGGCTTCAGCGGCTTTATCGTCCTGGTCGGTACGGTAAAACTCCTTGCCGTGTTCAACCAACACCCGCGCCTGCGCCCGATCGCCCTCGGCAGTACTGCTTAACCCAGTCAAGCCGTTAGCATTGGTGTCCGTAGTCTTATTCCGGCGACAACCAGCTTGACCAAAAAGCACGGAAAGTATGACGATTAGCAGTGCAAGCTTCATTACGCTTTACCGGGGTGTGGTTTTTGAACGCCCACTGATACTGCGAAAGCATCGACTGAGTCAAACAGCCAAGGGGCGTGGTTTCACCGCCATAAACGGGTTGACCTTCCCGTCAGAACCGCAATGCTCAAGTAGTTCAGAGGTACAAGCTTCAGCTTGCTTTGTTCCGAATCGGCAACCTAAAGGTTGGACCCTGAACTACTTGAACTAAACCGTTGGCTTGATAAAGTTATGGAAACACGCCCGTATTCCTTCTATTTCCCAATCAACTGCTACTTATAAAATCAGCGCGCCCGCGTGCAGGGCTGGGCGAGCCAAAAAAGGAAACGGCCAATAAAAGGAGTGGAAATGCTGAGACACGAGCGCCCCGTTATTCGAATCTTCCTGCCAGTTTTGTTGGTAGGCATGCTGGCGTCAGTCGCCGTTGCGCAAAAAAATGCGCGACAGGAGACGATCGCCTACACGCCACCGAACCTGAGTCTAGTAGCTCAGCCGACTGTAATTACGGTATGCCCGAGCGAAGGTGCAGCGACTCCATCACTGGTGAATTTAGACGCTCGCGTCACCTCGGATTCTCCCGTCCGTTATCGTTGGAGAGCAAACGCGGGCCGAATCAATGGCGACGGCGCAACAGTCACTTGGGATGTTTCGGGCCTCCAGCCAGGCCGTTACAGGGCGTACGTGGACATTGATACCGGAAGTGGCGATGTTGCGTGTCAGGCGTTCACATCAACCACTGTCTTGGTAAATCGGTGTCCGCCGCCGCCGCCGACTCCGCCTACCTGTCCGACCGTAGGCATTATTTGCCCCGATCAGGTTGTGCTTGGCCAGCCATTGACCATTAGCTCTAACGTTACCGGCGGCTCTGGCAACGTCACACCCATCTACAACTGGACAATTTCAAGCGGGACCATCATTGACGGTCAGGGAACCAGTACCATTCGTGTAGACACGACCGGCCTCGCTGGCCAAAACGTAACCGCAACGCTGAGTATGGGCGGTTACCCAATCGACTGCTCATCAACCTGCACTGTTCAATTCCCTGTTCCAGTTGAAGGCAGGAAGTTTGACGAGTTTCCAAACATTGCCCGCAACGATGAAAAGGCGCGCTTGGATAACTTTGGAATTGCATTGCAGAATGATCCTACTGCAACAGCCTACATAATCGTCTATCCCGGCCAGCGGGGACGACCCGGCGAGGTACAGCAACATACAACGCGAATTGTTGATTATCTGGTGAACTCCAGAGGCATCAATGGCACGCGCATGATTACGTTGGTTGGACCGCCGCGAGAGGCGCTGCTGGTTGAACTTTGGTTGTGTCCGCAGGGAGCCAGACCTCCGTCGATGGCGCCATAACCATTACAGTCTTCAAGCTCACTTAAGCTGGACCGGCGAGAATCAATTCGACTCTCGCCGGTTTTTTGCTGTTATACTGCGCATCTTCCAAACGCCCCCGTTTTCAGAATTCCATCACTGGATGGCTTCGACAATCCACGAAAAAGTTTCGCGAATGGAAATCGATGGACAATTCCCTGTTTGATGTAATCATCGTTGGCGGTGGTCCAGCTGGATTGAGTGGTGCGCTGGTGCTTGGGCGAAGCCGCCGCCGGGTGCTCGTTTGCGACGCCGGACGCCCGCGCAATGCCGCCTCGCACGGACTCCATAACTATCTAACTCGGGACGGCATCGATCCGGCGGAGTTCCTGAGGTTAGGGCGCGAAGAGCTGCAATCCTACGAGACTGTAAAGCTGCTGGCTATAGAAGTGAGCGATGCACGGCGCGCGGAAAACGGCTTTGAAGTCACGTTCAGTAACGGCGAGCGGGCAGCCGCGCGCAAGCTGCTGATTGCAACCGGCGTGGTTGACGATCTTCCGAAATTAGAAGGCCTCGAACCGCTATACGGCCGCAGCGTCTTTCATTGTCCTTACTGCGATGGCTGGGAAATGCGCGATAAGCCGTTGGCCGTGTACGGCCAGGGAGAGAATGGCCTGGGCTTGGCGCTCGAGTTAATTCTTTGGAGCCGTGATTTGGTGTTATGCAGCGATGGCCCAGCGTCACTATCAGATGACCAGCGTCAACGTCTCGCGCGCCACAATATTGAGTTGCGCGAAGAACGAATACTGCGATTGGAGGGAAAAGACGGAGCGCTGGAACAGATTGTTTTTGCTGATGGAAAAGCGATTGAAAGGCGAGGAATTTTTTTCAGCACCGGGCAACAACAGGCTTCGGGGCTGACAAAGAAACTGGGTTGCGAGTTTACCGAAGACGGCTGCGTGGCGACCGGCGAATACGAGGCAACAAACGTCCCCGGTCTGTACGTGGCAGGTGATGCTTCGCGCCTGGTCCAATTCGTGATAGTCGCCACTGCGGAAGGCGCGCAAGCAGCAGTAGCGATTAATAAAGAATTAATGAAGGAAGACCTGGATTGAACTGGGACGGTGAGACGAGGAACCAGCCGGGGCAAGCCCGCCTTCCCGACCTGAGAGATTCTCTGACCTGTTCGTAGATCCACCTCGAAAGGCTCTCAGTCAAATGTATCGCCTCAACCAATGATCAGCTCAAGGTTGGGAAGGGTGGCTTGCCCCCGCTGCTCGGGTACGGTCAAGTCCAAGTCATGACGGCTTTTCACGCACCACGTCCTTCGCTTTCTTATCTTCACGTAAACCTTGAAAAGATGGATGCCGGATCGAACCTTCCTCCGTCCATTCGGTAAACTCGACTTCGCCGACTAACTCCGGCTTTGCCCAATGCGCATCCCTCAGTCCCGGGTCCTTTGGCTTCGTGGAAAACGGCATTGCCGACTGCGAAATGCGATCGAGTTTCTTTTGCAATTCCAAACGCTGCTTAATGCTGAAACCGGTGCCGACCCGGCCTGAATAGACCAGCTTGCCCCTCTCGTACACTCCCAGTATCAAGGATCCAAAACCGGGAAAGTCTTTTTTCGAAGGCGTGTAACCGGCGATCACAAACTCCTGGCGCTTGTTGCACTTGACCTTTTGCCAACTGCGACTGCGCGTTGATTCGTAAACGGAGTCAGCGAGTTTCGCGACAATTCCTTCGATGCCGTATTCGCATGCCTGCTTAAAAAACTGCGCACCATTGCCCATCACATGATCGCTATATCGCAGCGGGCCGCCTACCTTTGTGCCGGCGAGCAACTCTTCCAGCAGCGCTTTTCTTTCTCGTAAAGGAACTCGTGTGAGGTTATAGCCATTCAAATAGATCAAATCAAAAATCTGAAAAATAAAAGTTGTCGCACCACCTTTCATCGATTGCTGCAGCCTTTGAAAACTACTGCGACCTTCCGTATCAACTACGACTATCTCGCCGTCGAGGATGGCCGCACTTACCGGTAACGCCTTCAGCGCCTTACTCAGGTTAGGAAACTTTTCTGTCCAGTCCTTTTGGTTGCGACTCCAAAAGCGCGCTTTGCCACCATGCAAGTGGCACAGCATGCGGTAACCATCGAACTTCAGCTCATGCAGCCAATCATCGCCGGCTGGTGCTGAACTGACCAGGGTCGCCAGTTGTGGCCGGATAAATTCCGGCAGCGATGTCTTGCGCGCGCCGGTTAGTGTTTTAATTCGCTTGATATCAATCGCAGCCATTTGTGTGCCGTTTCTCAAGCAAGCCGGGGGCCCGGCATCTCGATTGCTAAGTTCCAGTTGAATCGTTTCAATCGGGTTTCGCGTGCTTCGGAAACAGACACTCCCCGCCGAACCTTGTACCGGAAAACTACAGAGCCAGATGGTCCAACGCCGCAGGAGGAAACATGCTTAAGATTAAGATCACTTTATTAACAATACTTTCCATCGTGTTGTTGTCAACCTTTGCCTTGCCGGGTTCGGCACAAGACGACAAGGATAAAAAGGTCAAAAAAACTTACACGGGCACCCCCTTTCTATGGCGCGAACCCACTGACATTGAATCGCGGAACCTCTTGTTGGGCGCCGGCGGCGAGGCAATGAAACCGGATCTGAGCCCGTGTTACCTACGTCGAACAAAAGACGGGCGGATACTCCACTAAGTACATCGTGCGCGATGGCGCCGGCAACGAATGGGTCGCGAAGATTGGTAAGGAAGCGCAACCCGATACGGCTGCCAATCGTTTGTTGTGGGCCATAGGTTATGAGACAGAGATTGCCTACCTGGTTCCTCACCTGTCAATTATCGGCAAAGGTGAATTTGACAACGTGCGGCTGGAGGCCCGCCTTAAAGATGTTAAGCGAACAGGTGAGTGGAAATGGGAAGCCAATCCCTTCAACGGCAAGCCGGAACTTCAAGGTCTCAAAATCATGATGGCCCTAATTAACAATTGGGACATAAAGGACTCCAACAACCAAATACTCGCGACCCGAGGGCCAACCACGGGGGGCGAATTGCGTTTACATCATCAGCGACCTCGGCGGCACCTTTGGCAAGACTGGTGGCTTCTTCGCGCGCAGCCGCAACAAGCCTTCCGACTATGTTAAAGCTGAGTTTGTAAAAGCGTTGAAAGGCGATCTCATAGACTTTAACTACGGCGGAAAAAACCAGAAAATGTTCGAAGATCTGAAAGTGCAGGACGCGAAATGGATAGCGACCTGGCTGGGGCGCCTGAGCGATGAGCAAATCAAGGATGCGTTTCGCGCGGCAAATTATAAGCCGGAAGAAGTGGAGGCACTCGCAGGAGAGGTGCGCGACCGAATTAATGCACTCACGAAACTCTCAGCTACCGCAACGGTTGATTAACACGAAAAGTGATGGCTAAAGTGAGGGGCACTGGTGGCGCAAAGCCGCCGTGCTCCTTTTGTTTTGCGCTACAATCAAACTCAATCAATTCTTTTCTCCCTCCCCCTTTAGCGGAGGCGTCGGGGTGGGCGTTTAGCGAGCATAAGTCCTCTCCCCCTAACCCTCTCCCAGCGGGAGAAGGGAGACAGAATTCATAGCGACCAGCAGCCAACTAATTGATCGACTTTCTTATGCAAAGCAGTGCCTGAACCTGCGAACAAATCCGGCATCGCCGAGGCTTACGACCAGTGAGCTGAAACCTACGACATTGATCAGAATCGCACACGCGAGTTGGCGGGACAGGTGTTACGCGAGATCGATCTTAATGTCGCTGGACGCGAGGTTGTAGAAGTTGGTTGCGGCACTGGCCGCAACACCGAGTGGTTGGCGACGCTTGCTAGGACGATCACCGCGCTGGACTTTTCCGAAGAGATGTTGCGGAGGGCACAGGCGCGCGTTCAGGATCCGCGGGTGCGTTTCATCCAGCACGATGTTCGCTCACCCTGGCCTCTGCCGGACGATTCAACCGACCTGATCATTGCGATGCTTGTCCTCGAACACGTTGAACATCTGAAGATTGTTTTCGCGGAAGCTGCACGAACGTTGCACGCGAACGGACAAGTGTTCATTTGCGAGTTGCACCCGATGCGCCAGTTGCGGGGAGGACAAGCTCAATTCAGCAACCCGCAAAGCGGTGAACGCAAACTTGTGCCCGCCTTCCTTCACAACGTTTCCGATTTTGTTAATGATGCCTTGGCGACAGGTTTTGAATTGCGGCGATTGGATGAATGGCGTGATCCAGACGCAGCTTCAAACAGCATCCCACGTTTGTTGTCGTTACTGTTCGTGAATGCAACTTAGAAGGGCAGCGGTGGAATTCGCTTCGCTCCAGCGGAGCGAGATGTTTATAGCAACAAGCTCACATACCGTGTTGCACTACCAACTGCATCTGCGTTCATAAAAAGGACAGGCATTCGAGCCTGTCCTATTTTTGTTTTTGACTGAACTTCCGACTGACGGGACAGTTTACTCAATTATTTCTTCCGGTTCACCATCGGCCGGCGCAGTAACAAGCGGCTCACGTGCGGGAGGCGCGGTCATGTCATGGCCGCCGACGATGTCAGGAAACTCATCGAGATCGCGATCACGCACTTGATCCAGTGTCTCATCGCGTTCGATATCCACGTTGCGGTAATACTCCATGCCGGTGCCGGCCGGAATCAACCGCCCCATGATTACGTTTTCCTTCAAACCGCGCAGGTAGTCGATGCGTCCCGAAATCGCTGCTTCCGTCAGCACGCGCGTCGTTTCCTGGAACGATGCCGCTGAAATAAACGAATCGGTCGACAATGAAGCCTTGGTGATGCCAAGTAGCAACGGCTCAGCCTGTGCGACCTCGCCCTTATCACCGACCACGCGCTCGTTTTCGTCAGTAAAGCGGAAGCGATCCACCTGCTCCTCGAGCAGGAAGTCGGTATCGCCTACTTCCTTGATCTTTACCCAACGCAACATCTGACGAACAATTACCTCGATGTGCTTATCGTTGATGTTCACACCCTGCAACCGGTAGACCTCCTGAATTTCGTTCACGAGATATTCCTGCAAACGTTGCATACCGAGGACACGCAGGATGTCGTGCGGGTTGAGCGGACCATCCATTAGCGCTTCACCGGCGCGCACGCGATCGCCTTCCTGCACGTTGATGTGCGTACCGCGCGGAATGTCATACTCGCGTTCCTCGCCATCGTCGCCGGTAATGATCAACTTGCGTTTACCCTTGGCGATTGGGCCAAGCGCAACCATGCCATCGATTTCCGACATGACGGCCGTTTCAGCAGGTCGCCTTGCCTCAAACAACTCGACGACGCGCGGCAAACCGCCGGTGATGTCCTTGGTCTTGGTTGTTTCACGCGGAATCTTAGCGATAATGTCGCCAGGCTCCACAGTTTCTCCGTCGACCACCATCAGGTTCGCGCGCACCGGCATCTGGTAGGTCTTCAGGATCTTGTTGCTAGCGTTGCGAATTTCCATACGCGGTTGCTTCTTCTCGTCAGGCGAGTCTTTCACAACCATGCGCGACTGGCCGGTCACCTCGTCGACTTCTTCGTCGAAGGTGACGCCTTCCTTCAAGTCCTGGAACTTAATGTGACCCGCAACTTCAGTCAGAATCGCGAACGTGAAAGGATCCCAGGTTGCGAGCAACTGGTCCTGAGTCACGCGCGCGCCGTCTTCAACCAGAATATGTGCGCCATAGACGATCTGGTAACGCGCAACTTCACGTCCACGATCGTCGATGATCGTCAGTGAACCATTGCGGTTCATGGCGATGCGTTCGCCCTTGCGACTCTTCACCGTTTGCAGCTCGATATATTTGATTATGCCGTCCTGACGCGCTTCGTGCTTGGACGACTCTTCCAGACGCGCCGTGCCGCCGATGTGGAACGTGCGCATGGTGAGCTGTGTGCCGGGTTCACCAATTGACTGGGCCGCAATAACGCCAACCGCTTCGCCGATTTCTACCGGGCGACCCGTGGCGAGGTTGCGTCCATAGCACTTGATGCAGCAGCCGCGACGCGACTCGCAAGTCAAAACCGAACGAATACGAACGCGTTGCGCGCCGGAACGCTGAATCTCGGCGGCCAATCCTTCGTCGATTTCCTGATTGGTTTCGACGATGGTGCGTCCCTCGACCGGGTCGATAACATCTTCAAGCGCTGTGCGACCGACGATACGATCACGCAACGATTCGATTTCCTCGCCGCCTTCAATGATCGCGCTCGCAGGAATACCGCGCAGCGTGCCGCAGTCCTGCTCACTAATGATTACGTCCTGGGCCACATCGACTAAACGACGCGTCAGGTAACCCGAGTCGGCAGTCTTGAGCGCCGTGTCGGCGAGACCTTTACGCGCGCCGTGTGTGGAAATGAAGTACTGCAACACGTTCAAGCCTTCGCGGAAGTTCGCATGAATCGGCGTCTCGATGATTTCGCCCGAGGGTCGCGCCATCAAGCCGCGCATACCTGCCAACTGGCGAATCTGCTGCGCACTACCGCGAGCGCCGGAATCGCTCATAACCAGGATTGGATTGAGTTCACCCGACGATTTCTCGCGTTCATCCATGGCCTTGAACATTTCCTTGGCCACTTTGTCAGTCACTTCGGACCAGATAGCGATTACCTTGTTGTAGCGTTCACCGTTGGTGATAACGCCGTCGAGATATTGTTGCTCAACTGCGATGACGTCCTTCTCAGCCTTGCCGACCAGACCCTTCTTCGCATCAGGCGTAACCAAATCGTCGATGCCGATGGAGATGCCCGCCTTGGTGGCGTAAAGGAAGCCGAGGCTCTTCAGATCGTCCAGCATCTTGACAGTCATCTCGTGACCGAGACGAATGTGGGAATAGTTGACAAGCGATTGCAGTCCTTTTTTCTTCAGCGTGCCGTTGATAAAAGGTAATCCGGCGGGAATCGAATCGTTGAAGATGACGCGGCCGACAGTTGTATTGATCACGCGGCGCACATCGTCCTGAACGACCGCGCGCAGGATGTCCTGCTGGTCGTGTTCCTGTGTCAGGTCGATCAGATCGCCCTGGATGCGTAATTTGATTGGGGTCTGCGTAGTAACGTATTGCGCGTCGAGGGCCAGCAACACTTCTTCGAGTGATGCGAAAACTCGACCTTCACCTTTCGCTCCCGGCTTGTCACGCGTCAGGTAATAAATTCCGAGCACAATGTCCTGTGACGGCACCGCGATCGGCTGACCGCTGGCGGGGCTGAGAATGTTATTGCTGGAGAGCATTAACACCGCGGCTTCGATCTGCGCTTCCGGCGAAAGCGGAATGTGTACTGCCATTTGGTCGCCGTCAAAGTCAGCGTTGAATGCCGTGCAGACGAGCGGATGAATTTTGATTGCCTTACCTTCGACCAGCACTGGCTCAAACGCCTGAATGCCAAGGCGGTGCAGCGTTGGCGCGCGATTCAGCAGCACTGGATGCTCGCGAATTACCTCTTCAAGGATGTCCCAAACAACGGGCTCTTGCCGCTCAACCATTTCACGCGCCTGCTTGATCGTGGCGGCGTGACCCTGCTTCTCAAGTTGGTTGTAGATGAATGGCTTGAACAGCTCTAGCGCCATCTTCTTCGGCAAGCCGCATTGGTGCAGCTTCAGCTCCGGTCCAACGACGATCACTGAACGTCCTGAGTAGTCAACGCGCTTGCCCAACAGGTTCTGGCGAAAACGTCCCTGCTTGCCTTTCAAAGTTCCGCTCAAAGACTTCAGCGGACGATTGTTGACGCCACGCAGGACGCGCCCGCGACGGCCGTTATCAAACAGCGCATCGACCGCTTCCTGAAGCATGCGCTTTTCGTTGCGCACAATAACTTCCGGGGCACGCAGCTCCATCAACTTCTTAAGACGGTTGTTACGATTGATAACGCGGCGGTAAAGGTCGTTGAGATCCGAAGTAGCAAAACGTCCGCCATCCAAAGGCACCAGCGGGCGCAGCTCGGGTGGAATGACCGGAATGACATCGAGGACCATCCATTCCGGACGATTGCCTGACTTCAAAAACGAGGTTGCCACCTTCAGGCGTTTTGAATATTTGAGTTTCTTCTGTTGCGAAGTTTCTTCGCGCATGCGCTTGCGAAGCTCAACCGACAACTCTTCGACTTTAACCATCGCCAGCAGTTCTTTGATCGCTTCGGCGCCCATTTTGGCGACAAAGGCTGCCGGATAGTCGCGCACCAACTCGCGATAACGTTCGTCAGTAAGCAACTCGCGCTCTTTGATTCCCGGCACGTCGCCTGGATCGATGACGATGTAGGATTCGAAGTAGAGAACCTTTTCCAGCTCGCGTAGCGGAATGTCGAGCAAGTGGCCGATGCGCGAAGGCAGGCCCTTGAAGAACCAAACGTGCGAGCACGGACTGGCCAGATCGATATGGCCTAAACGCTCGCGACGCACCTTTGCCTGCGTCACCTCGACTCCACACTTATCGCAAATTACGCCGCGATGCTTCATGCGCTTGTACTTGCCGCACAGGCATTCCCAGTCAGCTACCGGCCCAAAGATGCGCGCGCAGAAAAGCCCATCGCGCTCGGGTTTGAACGTGCGGTAGTTAATGGTCTCCGGCTTCGTCACCTCGCCATGGGACCAGTGCCGAATTTTCTCCGGTGAGGCCAGCGAGATTCGAATAGCTTCAAAGTCAGGAGCTAATTGCGTCTTCTCTTGTTGAAATCGAAACACTTGGTTTTCTCCGTTGCCCTTATAAACCGAACACAATTGCTTTATGGGCTTTGGTCTTGGGTCTTTGGCCTTTGACTATTCCCAAGCTTGTTTGGCGCCACAGCAAAGACCTAAATCCAAAGACCTAAGACCAAATCCTTATCCTTCGACCGCGCTCGTGATCAGCGCCTCGCCGATCCCGTCGCCGCTCACATCACCGTTTCCGGCTACGACCTTATTGATCAACTCAACGTCCAAACACAGCGACTGAAGCTCGCGCACGAGGACGTTGAACGATTCCGGTAATCCCGGATCGAAATCCGCTTCGCCTTTAACGATGGCTTCATAGATTTTCGATCTGCCGGCGACGTCGTCTGACTTTGCTGTCAGCAGTTCCTGAAGAATGTGCGCGGCGCCATAAGCTTCCAGGGCCCACACTTCCATTTCTCCAAATCGCTGTCCGCCAAACTGCGCCTTGCCTCCCAGCGGTTGCTGCGTGATCAAGCTGTACGGCCCAATTGAACGCGCGTGAATCTTGTCATCAACCAGGTGCGACAGTTTGAGCATGTAGATGTAACCAACAGTAACCTTCTGCTCAAACGGATCGCCCGACAAGCCGTCGTAAAGAATCGCCTTGCCTGACTCGTTAATGATTTCCGGCAAGCCAAGCTCGGTTGCTTTAACGCCCGCTTCCCTCAGCTTGTCCTTGATTTCAGCCTCAGTTGCACCGTCAAAAACCGGCGTCGCAAAGTAAACTCCGAGCACGCGCGCCGCCCAACCAAGGTGCGTTTCCAGAATCTGGCCCACGTTCATGCGCGAAGGAACGCCGAGCGGGTTGAGCACGATTTCGACCGGTGTGCCATCTGGCAGATACGGCATGTCCTCTTCAGGCAGGATGCGCGCGATCACACCTTTGTTTCCGTGACGTCCGGCCATCTTATCGCCCACCGAAAGCTTGCGCTTCATGGCTATGAAGACTTTGACCATCTTAATGACGCCCGGTGCCAACTCGTCGCCTTGTCGCAGCTTTGCAATCTTCTCTTCGTAAATATCCGAAAGAATCTTGATTTGCCGCTCAGTGCGATCTTCGTACTCCTTGATCTCAGCGCCTACATCGACGCGTGAAGAAGCCATCTGCACTTTTCTCAGCACCTTGGCCTCAATGCCCTCGAGCATTTCGCGTGTGATGGTCACGCCTTTCGGAATAACTACTTCGCGATTAACTGTCAGGTCCGCGGAAAGCTTGCGTCCGTCCAGCAATTCGTGGATGCGCTGGTCGCGCTGCTCCTGCAGAATACGAATTTCATCCTCGAGATCGCGTCGCAGACGATCTTCCTCTTCCTGCTCGATCGTAAGCGAGCGCTGGTCCTTTTCCTGACCCTTGCGCGTAAACACCTGGACGTCCACGACCGTACCGTCGATGCCCGGAGGCGAAACAAGCGATGCGTCCTTAACGTCGCCTGCTTTTTCACCGAAGATCGCGCGCAAAAGTTTTTCTTCGGCAGTTAACTGGGTCTCGCCCTTTGGCGTAACTTTGCCGACCAGGATTGAGCCCGGTTTCACCTGCGCACCGATGCGAATAATGCCGCTCTCGTCAAGGTCGCGCAGCATGTTCTCACCAACGTTGGGGATGTCGCGGGTGATCTCTTCCGGTCCAAGCTTTGTATCGCGAGCTTCGATTTCCAGCTCTTCAATGTGAATCGAAGTGTAGTAGTCCTCTTTCACCAACCGCTCGGAAACCAGTATCGCGTCCTCAAAGTTGTAACCGCGCCATGGCATAAAGGCCACCAGCACGTTACGACCGAGCGCCAGTTCGCCGCGATCGGTACATGGACCATCAGCGATGACCTGTCCTTTCTCTACTCGTTCACCCTCGTGCACGATAGGCCGCTGATTGATACAGGTGTTCTGGTTGGATCGTTTGAACTTGATCAGCGTGTAGATGTCCGCCGTCACCTCGCGTGAAATGGTGCCGTCAACATGATGATCGGCCTTAATGATCAAACGCTCAGAATCGACATAGTCGACCACGCCGTCGCGCCTGGCGGTTACCACCGCGCCCGAATCGCGAGCAGTGGTTTGTTCCATGCCGGTGCCGATGTAGGGCGCTTCCGCGCGCAGTAGTGGGACCGACTGGCGTTGCATGTTCGAACCCATCAAAGCGCGGTTCGCGTCGTCGTTTTCGAGAAACGGAATGAGCGACGCAGCCACCGAAACCAATTGTTTGGGCGACACGTCGACGTATTCAATATCTTTACGCAAGGCCAGGATGAACTCTCCAGCTTTACGCGCGGCATTGCGTTCGCTAACGATGTAGCGTGTTTTGTCGAGTTCGATATTGGCCTGGCCGACGACGTGTTTGTCTTCCTCCCATGCCGTCAAATAAAACGGCCACGGTTCAAACTCGGCTTTCCTGCCACTCGCCGCGAGCTTGCGATTCGCTTTCTCGAGTTCCTCAAGCGGAATATGCTCGCCCGGTTTGAGCTTGGTGTCCCCGCCATTAAGAATGCGGACATACTCGATAACACGACCATCAGTCACCTTGCGATATGGCGCCTCAATGAAACCGAATTCATTTATGCGCGCAAAGCAGGAAAGACTCGAGATCAAGCCGATGTTTGGACCTTCAGGTGTCTCGATAGGACAAATGCGGCCGTAGTGCGTTGGATGAACGTCGCGCACTTCAAATCCCGCGCGTTCACGAGATAGTCCGCCCGGTCCAAGCGCCGACAGGCGGCGTTTATGTGTAATTTCGGAAAGCGGATTAGTCTGGTCCATGAACTGAGAGAGTTGGCTTGAACCAAAAAACTCTCGCACCGCCGCGGTAACCGGCTTGGCATTGATCAGATCGCGCGGCATAGTGGTCTGCATTTCCTGATGGATCGACATCTTTTCCTTGATGGCGCGTTCCATCCGCTCCAGACCGATGCGAAACTGGTTTTCGAGCAACTCACCAACCGCGCGGACGCGGCGGTTGCCAAGGTGATCAATGTCATCTGCCTGATACTCAGACGGGTTCTTACGCATCTTTAGAACGTAAGCAACCACCTCATAGAAGTCTTTCGCCGACAGCAGGGGATCGTTAATCCGATCGCGCTCCGGCTTGCCCATCTTGATGTTGAATTTCAGACGGCCCACGCGCGAGAAATCAAACTTGCGTGGATCGAAGAACATCGCTTCCAGCAGCTTGTACGCAGTCTGCACGGTCGGCGGATCGCCTGGGCGCATCTTGCGATAAATCTCGAGTAGCGCATCGACGGGTTTGGTAATTACATCTTTCTTCAGCGTCTGCGAAAGGATCGAACCGATGTCGTCGCGCTCCGGGAAGAACACTGAAAAACTATCAATGCCGCCTTCGACAATCTCCTGCAACTTGGCCGGGTTGATTTCGTTGTTGGCTTCAAGAATTACTTCGCCGCTCTCTTTGTTGACGATGTCGCCGACAGCGTAAGCGCCTTCAAATTGCGAAGCCTCTATTTCTACTTCGCCAATGTTTGCCTTGCGCAAGGCGTCAAGAGAGGTACTCGTTACTTTTTTTCCTGAACGAACTATCGGCTCAGGTCCGCGGCCTTTGATATCGAAATCGACTTTCATACCAACCAGGGCGCTCGGTCCCCGTTCCGGAACCTGGATCATGAGGCGGCCGTCTTCGACACGAATCTCGTCGGTAACATAAAGGGTGCGTAGGATGTCTTCGTCGGTAAACGAAGCGTTTTTAACGCCGTCTTCGAGATGCGAATCGCTCTTGGCGAGCTTGCCATCAGACTCTTTGCCAAACCAAAGTCCCAGCGCGCGCAGGAAGATAGACGCAAGAAACTTGCGCTTGCCGACGCGCACGTAGAGCAGATTCTTCTGATCGTATTCAAACTCAACCCACGAACCGCGGTAAGGAATGATCTTAGCGATGTAGATGGCGCCGCGTTTGAAGAAAACGCCGGGGCTGCGATGAAGCTGAGAAACGATAACGCGCTCGGTACCGTTGATGATGAAAGTACCGTTGTCGGTCATCAGCGGAATTTCGCCGAAGAAGACTTCTTCTTCCTTAATATCGCGAATTGACAGCGTCTCGGTTTCAGCGTCTTTGTCGTAAACCGTCAGCCGGATCTTTACTTTCAAAGGAACGCTGTAGCTCATTCCGCGTTCCTGACACTCCTGCTCATCGTGCTTATGCTTGAGTCCCACAGGTTCGCCGCAGTTTTCGCAAAGTTGCGGGCGAACTGAATTGAACGTGCCGCACTTGTGACAGAGAGTTTCACCGGAAGCCAAGGGGTTGACCTTGATCGTCGAGCCGCAATTCTTACAGTTGGCGCGGAGATAGTTGAGGCCTTCCAGACGTCCGCACTTACACTGCCAGTTGCCGATTTGGTATTCGACAAAGTCGAGCGTAGCCGTGCCGCGGAAATCCGAGATCGGGAAAACAGACTCAAACACTGCCTGGAGTCCGGTGTTCTCGCGCTCCTCCGGCAGGAAATCCATTTGCAGGAAACGGTTGTAAGATTCCCTCTGAATCTCGATAAGATTTGGGATTTTCACTGCCGTCGAGATCTTGGAAAAATCGACGCGTTCCGGCGCCTGACTGGTGCGCCGTCCTAACCCCGTATTCACTGCTTGAAGTAGATTTCCTTGCATGAGAGAAAGTTCCTTATGGATTGCCGATTTTCAATTCAATTTCCGATTTCAGTTCGACCGCCAATTAAATCGGCAATCGGAAATCCCGATAAATCGGGATCGAAAATGTGTAGAAACGCCGAACACGGTCAGAACGCACAACGCCCTGACCGCTTATTTGGCAAAAAGCGGTTGCTTCTTCGTCAATATTTTTTTGGGAGTAATGCCAGCGCCCTCAATACTCTCCCAACTTAACCACTGCGACTATATGTGTCAAGCCACGACCGATAGTGACAAGTAACAAGTGACAGGTGACAAGCAAGTACTTGTCACTTGTCACGGTTCGCTCGTCACTGCTACTTAACTTCGACGGTTGCGCCCGCGTCAGTTAGTTTTTGCTTGATGGTTTCGGCTTCTTCTTTGGAAACGGCTTCCTTAACCGCCTTTGGAGCGGCTTCAACGAGATCCTTGGCTTCTTTCAAGCCCAGCGCTGTTACTTCGCGAACAACTTTGATCACATTGATCTTGTTGCCGCCGACAGCCTGCAGAATCACGTCAAATTCGGTCTTCTCTTCAGCCGCTGCTGCTTCACCGCCGCCCGCCGCGCCCGCTGCCGGGGCTGCTGCGACTGCCGCTGCCGCTGCCGAGACGCCAAACGTTTCCTCGATCATCTTTACCAATTCAGAAGTCTCCAGAAGGCTTTTCTCCTTCAGAGCCTCTACTATTTCCTGGTTTGAAAGTGCCATGATTAACTATCCTCCTCAAAAGGGTTCCTGGTTGCTGTTTGTTTTTACGATTCGCAGCAGGAGAACCCACGGGACCCTTTTCAAGTTACTGCATCGCAACTGGAAAAATGTCCGAAGCGCTAGGTGCGATCTGACTCATCGCCACGCTCGTTTTCCGCGTCCGGCCCACTGACTACATTGCGGAATACTGATTTCTGCTTGCGGACTGTTTCCGCATCCAGCATCCCGCGTTCCAAAATTACTAGGCGGCTGCTCCACCTTTTTGATCACTAACTTGCTTAACTACGATCGCCAGGTTGCGCGGCATTGCCGATAGAACAGTTGCCAGCCGCTGGGCCTGCGCGTTAAGCAGGAACAATACCTTGCCTAACAATTCTTCTTTTGAAGGCAGGCTTGCAATCGCTTCCACATCGCGCAAGGCAACTACTTTGCCTTCAACGATGCCGACTTTGAATTTAAATATGTCTGGATTCGCTTTGGTAAATTTGGCGATTGCCTTTGAAAGACTCACCGGGTCCTGTTGACTTAGCGCGACTGCGGTTACACCTTTAAACTGATCGGTAGCCTGCTCAAGGACTGTGCCCTCTGCAGCCTTGCGCGCCAAAGTGTTTTTCACCACCTCGTAGCTAACGCCCGCCTCCCGCAACTGATTGCGCAACTCCCGGTCCTTCTGGACAGTCATCCCCTGAAAGCCAACCAGCATAGCAGCGTTCGCTTTCTTAAACTGCTCGGTGAGAGCCTCCAAATCTTTTTGTTTTTGTGCTTTTGTTTTCATTTCTGGTCGCTCCTCACTATTTCACGTACGCAGCCTCATCAAGCAACACGCCGGGGCTCATCGTCGCCGCCAGATTAACTTTCTTCACATACTTGCCTTTGGCGGTTGACGGCTTGGCTTTCACGATGGCTTCGAGCAGCACGCGCGTATTGTCGCGAATTTTGTCTGCGTCGAACGAGACCTTGCCGACACCAACGTGAATAACGCCGGTCTTGTCGACCCGGTATTCGACCTTGCCAGCCTTTGTTTCTTTGACGGCGGTCTTGACATCAAACGTTACGGTACCGGTTTTTGGATTCGGCATCAGGCCGCGTGGACCAAGCACTTTGCCGAGTCCTCCGACCAAGCGCATCATGTCGGGAGTGGAAATGACGGCATCGAAATCCAGCCAGCCGCCTTTGATCTTCTCGACCATGTCTTCGCCGCCAACGAAATCCGCGCCAGCCTCTTCGGCTTCCTTGATCTTCTCGCCCTGAGCGATGACCAGAACCTTTTTGGATTTACCGAGACCGTGGGGAAGAACGATCGTGCCGCGCACCAGCTGGTCGGCCTTGCGCGGATCAACACCAAGCCAGACTGTCAACTCGACAGTCTCATCAAACTTGGCAAAAGCAATTTCCTTGAGTTTTGCTACTGCGTCTTCGAGGTTGTACTTGCGTCCGGCTTCAATCTTTTCTGCCGCTGCATTGTATTTCTTTCCGTGCTTCTTCATTAATTACTCCTGAGGTGCCAGCGAAGAATTGCGGATTTCGGATTGCGGATTTCGAATTTGATCGACTCCCAACCGTCCTCTGCAAACCCTTCTCCCTCTCAAAGCGAAACCGGCGCCGGACAAAATCCGAAATCCGAAATTCGCAATCCGAAATTCACTCGATCGTAAGCCCCATCTGCCGGGCCGTTCCTGAAATCGTCTTAATCGCCGACTCCAAACTCGTCGTGTTCAGATCCTGCAGCTTCGTTTTCGCGATCTCTTCGATCTTGGCTTTTGAAATCGTGCCAACTTTTTCCCGGTTCGGTTTACCGGAACCCTTGGGAATGCCGGCCGCTTTCTTCAGCAAATCCGCTGCTGGCGGCGTCTTGGTTTCAAAAGTGAACGAACGATCTGCATAGACAGTGATAACCACTGGGATTTTCAGATCCGGATCCATCTGCGCCGTCTTTGCATTAAACGCCTTGCAGAATTCCATGATGTTCACGCCATGTTGGCCTAACGCGGGACCAATTGGCGGCGCCGGATTAGCTTTGCCGGCAGGAACTTGCAGCTTGATGTAACCTGTTATTTTCTTAGCCATTGTCTCGTAAATCGTGAATCGTAAATCGTGAATCGTAAAAACCGCGCGGCTAATTACGACTTACTATTTACGATTTACGGCCTTTCATTCCTCTTCCGCGAATGTGACCTTCTCAACGTCCAGGAAATTCAATTCAACCGGCGTCGATCTTCCAAAGATTGTCACAGTCACTTTCAGTGTTGACTTGTCTTCGTTAACTTCTTCCACCTTGCCGGTAAAGCTCTGAAACGGTCCTGACTTGATTCGTACCGTTTCACCGGCTGCATAGGAAAACTTGGGTTTTGGTTTCTCCGCTGCCTCTGCCTGCTGGTTAACAATCTGATCTACTTCCTGGGGCGTCAGCGGTGTCGGATTATGCCCGCCGACAAAACCGGTAACCTTCGGCGTCGACTTGATCAGATGAAACACGTGGTCGGGAATATGTCCGCGCTCGTCGCACTCAATTTGCACCAGCACGTATCCCGGGTAAAACATCCGCGACGACTCGATCCGCTTGTTGCCCCGCATTTCCACGACGGTTTCAGTGGGCACCAGCACTTTCGTGATCTCACCCTGCAAATCCATATCACGAATGCGCGCCTCCAGGCTGTCGCGCACCTTCTTCTCGTGTCCGGAGTATGTATGAAGTATGAACCAGTGCTCCATTAATGTTTCCTTGACAATCAAACTCCGGTCAGCCAGTTGAGCAGATGGTTGAGTTGGACCAGCAGAAATGACCAAATTCTGTCCACCAAAAACAAATAAACCGCAAAGAAGATAACTGCGACGAGCGTAATGATTGTCGTGTTCTTGACTTCATTTGCCGTGGGCCACGAAACCCGTTTCATTTCGGCGCGCACGTCGCGCAGAAACTCAGCCAGACGCGCAATCGGCCCCTTGCGTGGGCTGCTCAGGCCACGCTCGCGACGCGCCGGTCTTCCTTCTGCGCCTTCACCAAAGCGCGCCGCGCGTGGTGATGGCGGGATCATGGATCCGTTTGGGTTGTCGGTATCAGCCATTCCTTCGTCAACCTTCTTCGCTACTCGCTCGTCCCTCAATGCTGGCAGGGGTACCAGGATTCGAACCCGGACTTTCGGTTTTGGAGACCGACGTGCTAACCGTTGACACTATACCCCTCTAGTGATTGCCGATTGTCGATTGCCGATTTCCGATTAGCGTCCGTGCGCGCTTGTTTTTCAATCGGCAATCGGTAATTGGAAATCGGCAATTAACGGTTACTTTGTTTCCTTGTGATCAGTGTGTTTGCGGCAACGGCGACAGAACTTACTAAACTCAAGCCGATCAGGCGTGGTCTTCTTATTCTTGGTCGTTACGTAGTTCCGACTCTTACACTCGTTACACTGAAGAACAATATTGTCGCGTGGCATCTATTCTTATTTCCGATTTGTCTTTCTGCCTACTGCTACTGCCTACTGCTTATTCGACTACTTCGCTGACCGTGCCGGCTCCAACCGTGCGACCGCCTTCGCGGATAGCGAAGCGCAAGCCCTTCTCCATCGCGATTGGTGCGATCAACTCGATCTCCATCGCCACGTTGTCTCCAGGCATCACCATCTCTACTCCTGTAGGCAAACTCGCCACTCCCGTCA
>JBPCLZ010000090.1:0-8953 GCA_051002775.1 Pyrinomonadaceae bacterium
TTTGCTCCACGCTTCCTTCAGACCTTGCCTCACGACAACGCCCTTGCGCTTTGCTATCCTTCACCTCCATCAGGTTGGAAAGGGACTTTCACCCTCAAGTCGTCGAACATGCTCGGCACACGCTAAATTCGTCCTGACGCTACGCGTCGAAGAGGTTCAAGGCGCGATCGTCATTCTCACGATGTTTGCCAGCAAAACTCTTTGAATCTTTCCGTCTTTTCCCACGATAACTACTAAACCGCTGTCCACCGTGACGCGACGAACGCTGCTCATGTATCGTTCGATTAATGTGCCGTCATTAGTCTCAATCACCAGCTTCGGCCCGGTGTTCGGTTCCGGCTCTGGTTCGGGCGTCGTTGCGCGCGCAGTGGCACCCCGCCGCGAGCCGCGTCTACTTGGCGCTGGTCTGCTTTCGCTGGTGGGGGCCGAAGTTTCTCCAGGCGTAACGGCGGATGCATCGGTCTCCGAGCTGGCAGTCTCCGCGGTCTGCGACGAATCAGTACGTTTAATTCCGCGTGCGGGGGGACGATTGCGCGTGTTGCGTGCAGCGGCTTTTGGCGCCTCAGGTCTAGTTTCTTCCGCTGTCTCCGCGGGCGGCGGTTCAGGTGATGCCGCGGTCACAGCCTCGGTCTCGGGCGGTTCTTCAATACGCGCGCCAACTGAAGAAACTCTCCTTCCCTTCTTCCCTGCGAGCGTTTCGGTTACAGACGGTTGAGCCGAACTATCCTCGTTTTCAGCCCGCAGTGCTCCGCCGGCGATAAATTCAAATGCACCCCCAAAATGAATGAGATAGACAGCGTCGTCATCGTTTGGCGTGCGCGCTTCCACGCGCAGGACGAGGTCCTGCCGCTGGCGTAAATAAACACTCTTGGTGATGGGCCCGGAACCACCGGCGTAAATTGAGAATTTCAAAAGTGGCCGCAGGCCTGCTGCCGTGAAGACATCAACGTCGCCATTCATGTTTCTGCTGTCTACAGTGATCAGCAAATCTCCAGGTGTGCCCGTAAATGCATAGAAGTGATCTGTCAGACGAGCGTCTCCGAGGTCGCGCGCCGCAATCGAAGCCCTAACTTCGTTAGTTGTCACCGGCACCGGCCTCGTAATGTCGGCCGATTGTGCGTTGACGATGCAAACCGAGAGGCAGAGGCAGGCGCTAAGTAAAATCGTCGCGCGACTGATTCTTGTGATCTTCATGACTGTGGGCGTTAGACAGCGCTATAACTTTAGAAAAACAGGTGACTCAGCCGTAAGAATATCAGATTTGTTTTGTGTAACCGAATCCTCACACTTCAGGCAGCTTAACTTGGCAGCCGTGGATTCTGGTATCCTGTCGTCATGAAAAGGTATTACCTGCTTCGCTTCTTTTTCCTCCCCGTGGTTCTTTTTGTGTCGGCTGCCGGCGTGCGCGCCCAGGCCTGGACAACAAAACTCGACAAACCAGTGCGCTTCTACCAGACAACGGATATGGGCGTCGTTATCGTCGGCACCGAGAAATCCATTTACGCCGTGGATGGCGCGACTGGCGACGTGCTGTGGCGGCGCAAAGATACTGAACTTGGTGAGAACGACGTGGCGCCGGTGCCTGGGTCAGATTTGCTGCTGCTGAGTTTTGAAAAAGGAGAACGAACGCGCCTTGAGGCAGTTGACATAATGACCGGCAATCGCATTTGGCGCAGCGAAAAAATTAGAGGCGGCCTGATGCAGATGGCTGTTCACCCTGACGCAAACTTGTTAGCGCTCGTGCTCGCCAAAAATGCGAAAGGTGACGCCGGCGATAGTATCAAGCGACACCCGCTTGTACATGTGCTCAATCTCAGTTCCGGGGATGAGCTTTGGAAGAACGAACTGAACGAAGTTGAAATGATTGCTTCGCGTTGGCCTGATGGAAACCGCGAAGTCGAATACACCTTCGATAATTATCACGCGCCGGTCTTTGCCGACCGCAGGTTGTATCTCTTTTACGAGGGATTGACGTCATTTGATGGCCAAACTGGAAAGTCGCGGCTGCGCGAGAAGTACCGGGTCAACGAAGAGGGGTTCGCGTTGACTGAGGCTGATCCGATTTTCGCTGAGGGCATTATCTACACCTCGAGCCATGGACGCGTGCGAGCGATCTCGCGCGGGAGCGGCGATACAGTTTGGGAAGCAAAGGACCTGGGGCTTACACCGGAAATGATTTTGGTCGGCGAGACCTTGTACGTGCGCACTGGCGGCCAGTTCACTCGGCTTAAAGATGGCGACACAGTTGAGAAGGGGCCGTTCGGCGTTAGCGCAATCGACACACGCAAGGGAAGAGTTCTCTGGCGTTACAAGGGCGCCGACAAAGGCATTACCAACCTGGTGTTACCGGACGCGCAAACAATCATGATTGCCGATCGAGACGATCTGATAAGTATTGATGCAAACACTGGTAAGCGCCGCGCACGCTTCAGACATGCGATTGAGCGCGCCTCGTTTGGCTTGATAAACGAGGGCGGCAACGTGGTGGTGGGCGGACAAAACGAGCTCGCAGCCTTTGAACCGGTATCCGGCCGCGAGCTTTGGCGCGCGCGTCACACGCCACCGGGCCGCGGTATTCTGCGAACTGTTGCGGCGGTGGCGGCGCGCGCGGCTTCGCTATATTTCCGTTATGGGGGCATGGCCTCAACCGCCTTCCGGGGAATACAAATAGCGCGCGTCGCAAGCAGCTTGAGTTTTTCCGGGTTGGTGGCGCGAAGCTCCGTTTCCAACCTACAGGCACTGGCAACAAGTTCAGCCCGCAACTATGCAACCCGCTATGCCGCTTCGCGGTTCCGCGCTTTTGGGATGCTCGCGCGCGTTCGCGGCAATCTCCCAAGCGGGAGCGGGGTGCCCAGTTTGCCTTCTATTCCGTCCGCACCCTCGTTGCCATCTGCCGGGGACCTGGTGCGGGATCGCACCGTGGACATAGCGCGCAACCAAACGTCTGATGTAGACGAACGATTGCTGGATAAACTTGACCCGGCGCACCAGCTCGATCGACTCTCGCGTTTCTTATGGCATCGGGATCGGTTGGCCGCATTGCGTGGTCAATGGATGTATTTCTACACGGACCTGAAAGGCCGCGACGGGAATGGCCTGGCGGGCGTTAACATCAACAACGGTCAAACAGATCGCGAAATCCGATTGCGTGATCTTGATGAACGCTTCATTACCGACGAACCGCTGGGGCTGCTCTATGCTGCTTCCGGAAATCGCATAATTGGTTATGCGCTGGGCAATGTCAGATAGTTTCTAAATCTGTCAGTGCTTAGTCTGGTCTTTGGACTTTGGTCTTTGGTCTTTGGTCTTTGCTTTTTCATCACGTCTCCCGTCCACACCAAGTGGACGGTCCATTTTTTTCAAGCACTTCGGAATCGCGCACAGTTAAACGACTGGGGGGTCAAGACATTGATTACCTGTTTTTTGCGATACGCAGTTCACCCAGATCAGTTAGCGGAGTTTGAGCAGTACGCGCGCACTTGGGTGAATCTCATTGAAAGATTCGGAGGCACCCACCACGGATATTTTATCGCGGACGAAACTCCTGCTTCGGCGGCCTTCAGTTATCCCGGCATAGGTGAGGAGGGACCGAAAGACGTCGCAATTGCTTTGTTTACCTTCCCCACTATCGAGGCTTACGATGCTTACCGCGAGAAAGTGGCGAAAGAGCCCGAGTGTCACGCCGCTACTGCTCGTTACGAAGCAAGCAGGTTCTTCACAAGGTATGAGCGCACGTTCATGAGAGCAGTCGACCGGGATTGACTGTAGCTGCGCTGCTGCGCACGGCCATTACAGGCGCGCGCCTATTCGGCCACTGCCACTACTGCTTATCGTATACCGCCCTGTTGCTAACCCGGCGGCCCTCAGAATTCGTCGCGTAAGTGGTTATGGTGCGGCTTCGGCCGTTCGCCGTAACTGTAATGCGACCGGTCACAGTGATCTTGCCGTCCTTCTTACCAGTTAACGACATCGTGTGGTTGTTTATCCTCCGGTAGGCACGCATGTCTGAAGTCGGATCCCCGGTTACTGCGTAGTATTTTCCGTCAAACTTGCCGGTCCACTCGTGATGGACTGCGGTGCCGTCGCCGGCAACTCCATCTACTATCACTTTAATCTGATCGCCCGCAGCCTCGTAGATAACGGTGTTGTTCTTCGTCGCCCCGGCGCTGAACTTCGATTTTGCCTCGTTCAGTGTCCAGGTACCCATGTGCGGGTTTTGGGCGAAGCATACAACCCCAGTAGCAAAAAATACCGCCAGCGAAAGTACTACTATTCTTGCTTTCATATCTCCTCCTGATTAAGTTGCGAAATGATAGAGCTGAAATAGGACAAGCATTCCTGCCTGTCCCGGTTTTTTCATTTACCAGTTGATTGGTGCGAGCGAGTTTAGTCCCACGTGGTCCATTAGGCAACTCTTTAGCATTCACTATTCACGATTTAAGATTTCGACTCACAGCTTTCATCACTTCGGCAGCAAACTACATTGACTCGGTATGTCGCCGTTGAATTCAAAGTTCGCCCCGACAACAATCGGTTTGTCCGACGTGACTCTCACCGTGAATGCAACGCCGGTAACGCCATCGAAGCCTGGACCACTCGTCGTAGCCATCACCCAATCTACGTCGCGCGTGTGGCCCGGAGCGAGCGCAACGGTGGTGCTTCCGGTTTCGCCCGGATACGTGCGAGCTGGACTTGAGCCGGGAATCGTGACGCCAGCGAGGTTAGCGCCGTTTTTGTCAAGAATGTTCACGGCGATATTCGCTGTACTGCTGCTGCCGTTAAACACGTAGACATCATCCCGTGGACTACCACCGGACTTCGGACGATGCGCGGGCGTGCAAATCCAGACGTAGGGCGGTCCTCCGCCGGACGAACCCGCAGGGCCGGCTGGTCCAGCCGGGCCGGGTGCGCCTTGCGGACCAGCTGGTCCC
Organism: Pyrinomonadaceae bacterium; assembly: GCA_051002775.1. Classification (GTDB taxonomy): domain Bacteria; phylum Acidobacteriota; class Blastocatellia; order Pyrinomonadales; family Pyrinomonadaceae; genus PSRF01. The sequence goes on from JBPCLZ010000090.1 coordinate 4,932, forward strand.
GCAACATTCCACTGCACTCGGTTCTCATTTGTGCGGCAAGTGGCGCCAGCATCAATCAGACGCATGTTTCCATTGGTTCGGTTAACGCAGGCTAGCAACACTGTTGTTGGAGGAGGCGGAGCGATTGATTACCTTCTCTCGTCTTACTCAGGAAAATTGAAAACGCTGCAAACTTCTCAAGTATCGCTTCCTGCACTGAGTCCGCAGACTAACTTTCGGAGCGCAGTTAGTCATCAAATGGACACCAAATAAATTGTTAGCGTCGCCGCAATCAAACATGACCCACGAGGAGCGAGCTGAGAGAACCCGGATCCTGTTCCCGATACTTGCATATAGGTGCGGAGTCCAAACCGGAAACAGCGGTGAAACAATTTGCGAAGCACCGGCGCACCCCAGGAACGCAGCAAATCCCATCACTGATCGCGAGAGACTCCTGTGTCTTATCGATCTACTAAATATCGCCGAACAGCGCTGGCTTCTCGCAAAAGGGCATCAAGACTGGACCAAAGGGCCCATTTGCTTACATCTTCGTGGGCAAGAAACTCTACCGTCAAGATGGAGAAGGCAAACGAGTTTTGCAGGTTGACGGAGACCGAGTAAAGGTGGAGATTACGAAAGGCTACCCCAGGTGGTTTCTCGATTCAGTGGAGGTGACTCTGGCCGACCGGGCTCTGCGGACTGCGCCAGGCGTCGGCAACACAAAGATGGTAGACTTCAGGTCGTAAAACCGGACGCCTCGCACAATGGAAACGGTCACCCAGTTAACAACTCATAACGGGACAATGCTTCGTTAGTGTTGCTATTTGAGAAGGGAATCATTGATGCCTGGCTCGCCTTCGCGTTTAAACTTGTCTCTTATGAAGCCATTGATCAGGACAAGGACAACTCCGGCGAGAAAGCATCCCGGCCGTACCAGATACCAATATTCTGTGTGCAAGGGGTCGTCTTTGTGGTCAGAGAATCCAGCGATGATAAGTTTGAAGGCGACAATCACGAAGCCGATACAGAAAAACCAGCCCATAACGGAGATGAAGTAGATTGAGCTATAGAGGAAACGCCTCCAGCCGTGCACCTCGCTTCGATTGAGAGTCTTGGTTGGTTCTCGCATTGGAGCGCACATCGCCTAGAATCGGGTAGTGTCCTATTCTTCTTGTGTGGCTACTTCCTCACCAAAGTTTCATGCCGAATCTAGTACCCAAAGCGATGCCGTGGCAAAGGAAAGCAAAAACCAATACCAAGCTAATTCACCGCGTCGCCACAAACTAAAAGCAAGTAGGTGCACCATCTCATCAACAATAATGTACTCAAGGCACTGTGGCGGCTTCTTAGCAAGTTCTTAAGTTCAACCAGATGCGACCGACTTCAGCGTTGCAGCTCCCCCACTTCGTTTTCATTTTCTTAATAGAACAATGGTCAACTTCAACGCCGACGGCACTCTGTCTCGCAAAAGTTACGTTAGCGCACGAACATCAGCTGGGAATGGTTTTCTGCTACTATCCCGCCGTTATCAGCCAAAGGTCACGTTCAGCAAGCAGTTAATTTCAAAGCGTCAGGCATACGAACAGTTTACCGTGCCTTAGACTAGGACTTCTCAAGAAGTAAAGTGGGACTGAAAAGCTATCCGGCGGAGTTCCCGAAAGGTGACCACCGTCCCTGTCAGAGACTGACTGAGCTAACGCTCGCGCACATGCCGCGCGACGGCTCGCACGGGCGCGGCCGGACATATCGAAAGGGCACCACGGTCTGGCAGCCCGATGATCGCGCAGACAGCATCTTCTTTTTGCTGCGAGGTGAGCTTGCGGTGGTGGCCGGCGACGCCGCAGGCCGCGAAGTCACCTTGCGCGTGGTCGGGGCGGGCGAACCCTTCGGCGAGTTGTGTTTTTGCGGCGGCCCATCTGAGCTGCGGCAGACTACAGTGCGCGCCCTCCTGCCCAGCGAGGCCGTCGAGATCAAGCTCGACATTTTTATGAAGTATCTCCAAGAGAATCGCGAGGTGCTGGCGGCCTTCGTCTTCACGTTCTGCATCCGACTCGCCGATGCCGAAGGCCGGATCGAGGTACTTGCGCATCGCGGTGCGGTGGACAGGTTGGGGTGGCTGCTGGTGCATCTGGCGCACGCGCGCGGTCAGGCAAAGGCAGGTCTAACCGGCGACGTGGCTGTGCCCGTAAGTCATGAGGAGTTGGCACAAATGGCGGCGATGAGTCGGTCGCACGTCACCGTTACGATGGGACGTTTACGCCGACTTGGGCTGGTCAGTTATGAACGTAACCGCCCGCTTTTCGTGGACGTGTTGAAGCTGACCGCGTACCTGAGTAGTGAACAACGGCGATTGAAGGAGTGAAGGATTCTATGCGTCTGGACTTAAGTCTGGTTGAAGTGTTCTGCTGCGTTTACGAGGAAGGCAACATCTCGAAAGCGGCTGTGAAGCTGCACATATCGCAGCCCACCGTCAGCGGGCACATCAAGAATTTAGAGATGTACATCGGGACGAAACTATTCGACCGCCTCCCGCGCCGACTCGCACCGACGAGGGCCGCCCAACTGCTTTACCACCGTGGCCGAGCGATCCTTAATGAAAAGGAAGCAGCGATGCAGGATTTGGAACGCTTCCTCCACCGTTTCGAAGGTCGCCTTGTGATCTCCGGCAGCAACATACCGGGCGAGTATATCCTGCCGCAGATAATCGCCGATTTTTACATGCAGTATCCCGCCGTCAAAATCGAGTTGCGAATTTCTGATGCCAAAATAGTATGCAACGACGTATTGAGTGGTGAAGCGGAACTCGGATTTTCGTGTGCGAGGATCGATACGGTTGGGCTCGAATTCCGACCCTTTGCTTCAGGAGGATTGGCGCTGGTTGTTCCAGCCTATGGAGTGTGGCAGGGCGTTAGCACTATCACACCTGAACGACTCACCGCCGAGCCGTTTCTCGCCCGCGAGCTGGGATCGGGGATGCGGGAATTGGTGGAAGAAAAGCTTGGACGCCCACTTGAGGACTTCAACGTGGTTGCTACCTTCGGCTCCAACAGAGCCATTAAAGAAGCGCTCAAAGCAGGAATGGGGGCGGCCGTGGTTTCGCTGTTTAGCGTCGAAGATGAAATTTCTAGCGGTGAATTGAAGACGGTGAGGATTGAAGGGCTGGAGATCGGTCCAACCGACTTTTACACAGTAACAAATAAAAAATTAACACTCTCACCTGTCGCCGAGACATTTCTCGCTTGCGCGCTCGAACCCCCTCGAGATGTCGTGATCGAACTATCCGCCTAGTCTTCGTCAACCTATTTCTTTTCTGTGGCAGAACCGCTTCTCAACAGTGCCAAAGAATCGTGATAGTAAAAGCATTGGACCATCGGAATTAAGTATTAGACCTCCAGATGTGCCTGATGATAAGCAGAAGATCAAGCTGGCGACGACGGTTGAATTAAAGGGTATCGCCCACGCGGGCGATCGGGGTGTCTCAAAAGTCGAAGTCAGTATTGATGATGGCAAGAGTTGGAATCAAGCAAAGATTAGCCATGAGGAGTCGCCTTTGGCGTGGGTCCTATGGAATTACGATTGGCGCCCAGCTCAAGCGGGCGAGTACAAATTAATAGTTCGCGCCACCGACGGAAAAGGCGAAGTGCAAACGGACAAAGAGCGCGGAACTGCACCAGAAGGCGCGACCGGTTATCACAAGATCACGACGCAGATTGAGGCTTGAGGCCGACAGCCTTACTCGTTATGTGGGAGTGGGGTTGAGAGGGACAACGAGGTCCTGGCTATATCCAACAGGGGGGGAACAGGCGTGAGCGAGCAAACAATACGTGTCGAGCCGATGGGCCAACCCGCCCACGAAGACGCTGATAGTCTATTCGAGAGCTTCCACTGGCTCTACGCCTTCTGCCGAGAACATTTGTTCCGGGACGATACAGAGCAGATTGCTGCTAGTCTTTGGCCCGATTCGCCGCCGCCGCGGCAAACCCACTTGCTGGAAATCGGTTGCGGGCCTGGTTTCTATTCTCGTCAATTAGCGGCGCGTTTCG
>JBPCLZ010000091.1:0-63248 GCA_051002775.1 Pyrinomonadaceae bacterium
TAAGCCTCAATGGAACCAGGCATTTGATAGTGAGCAACAAAGCGTATATCCGCCTTATCGATGCCCATGCCAAACGCATTAGTCGCCACGATCATTTGCGTACGGCCCGTCATAAAATCTTCCTGCGCTCTTACGCGTGCCGCGTCGCCCATGCCGGCGTGATATGCGGAAACGCTCAATCCCTGCGCTTGCAGTTGCGTTGCCACCTGTTCCACCGCCTTACGGGTGGAAGCGTAGATGATTCCCGAGCCGTCGTGCGTCTTGGCCAGTCGCTTGATGCGCGCGATCTTTTCGCGTTCCTTTTCCGTGTGCACAACATCGATGGTTAGGTTGGGACGGTCAAAGCCGCTAACGAAGGTCTCGGGTTTAGTCAGACCGAGTTGTTGAATAATGTCGGAACGAACGTAAGGGGTCGCCGTAGCAGTGAGTGCGACGGTTTGAGCGCCACTACCGCCAACGTTCAGGGCCTGGACCACGTTCTTCAAGCGCAGGTAGTCGGGCCGGAAGTCGTGGCCCCAGGTTGAGATGCAATGCGCTTCATCAACTGCGAAGAGCGAGACATTGATAGATTTCAATGCCTCAAGAAAGCGATTGCTGCGGAAACGCTCCGGGGCGACATAAACGAGTTTGTAATCGCCACGCCGCAAAGCATCAATACGTGACCATTGTTCCTTTTCGTCGACCGAACTGTTGATGAAAGTTGCCGGCAGGTTACGAGCTCGCAGCGCATCAACCTGGTCTTTCATCAACGCTATCAGAGGCGATACAACTACCGTCGCACCATCAAACATCAGCGCCGGGAGTTGGTAGCACAGCGATTTGCCGCTGCCGGTCGGCATAACGACGACGGCGTTTTTGCCCTCCAGAATTGCTGCGATAACTTCACGCTGGCCTTCGCGGAAATCCGTAAATCCGAAGTGCTCGTGCAGGGATGTGAGGGCAGCGGCAATTGAATGCATGCGCGGAAGTCTAAGCGGTCGATTCCTGGCTAGCAAGTCCCTTGAATGCGCATAGGAGTTAGCAGTGCTTGCAAGAATTTCAGTATCGGAGAGGGCCACATGTCGGACTCGCTGCTTGGATCGGATGAAAAAAAAAGCGCGGGGGCAATACCGCCTTCCCAACCTCGAGCTGATCGGAGTTGCCGTGATCGGGCCCCGGAAAGGCTTTCAACGTGAAAGCGATCGGCGCAAGTTAAAGAGTCTCAAGGTCGGGAAGGTGGGCTTGCCCCCGCTCTTGATGCGCTTGCACGTATTTGTGAAAAGAAGTCGCGAAAGTTATCCGAATGGCTATCGCGATGAAACAGGACGGCTGCCAGCGTTTGTCTCAACCAATCGTTATCTAAATTCAACATAGATGAGTAACCCGTGCTGCAACTGCACCCGCCGATTGCTGAGGACCTATTGCGTGGATTCGGCGGTGTCAGCGTGCTGAAATCTGTCGAGTTGTTTTTTGTATCCTGGCAGCCGTTTTGTGCACGTATGTCACCCGTATTGTTGCCAGGCGCCGGTGCGGGCGCAGTCCCTTCAAAACAGTTTGCAGTGGTTCCGTAACCCACAAAATCTATGATTGTGGCACCAGTAGGACAGGCACCGGACAGCGCAGTCGTGCTGTTAACCAAAGAGACCTTGCCGGCGGTAGCGGCCATTAATATGGTGCCGGTTGCGTCAGGTGTTGGTAACGGCGAAAATCCGGATGCCGCCCCTCCTTCCTGTATCAAATAGTATTGGCCCGGTTGCAGTAAGACGTTGGTGAGATTAGTAACCTGCCAGGTAGTACCGGTGGCCGCGGCATATTGAACCGACATGCTGTTAAGACTGACGGCCGTATTTCCTCGGTTGAATATTTCAATAAAGTCATTTCTATAAGTGGCGCCACTATTCCCACCTGCACCGTAAATCTGACTGATGACAAGTTTGGTTCCGTCATTGTCCGTGATGCTACCCACGCCTTGCTCGTCACTGATGCTTGCATTTACCGGAGTGTTTAGATTCACGAAGAATGTTTCGCAGATCGCTTCGTTGACTGTGTCGCCGCTGACGAGTACGTCAATCGTTTGGCTCGTCTGACCCGGTGTGAACGTCAACGTACCGCTGGTGGTTTGATAGTCGCCGGGAGCAACGGCCGTGTTATCTGCGGTGGTGTAATTGACCAACACAGTCTGCGTGCTCGTTAAAGAGAGCGTGACGGTGAACTGTGCTGTGACGGTGCCGCTGTTACCTTCGTTGAGCGTTACATCGTTGACGCTCAACCCTGGTTGCGGCGCCTGCACGCTCGTCGTGGTAGTTGCCGAATTATTTCCGCTGTTTGTGTCCGGCGTCGATGACGAAACTGTGGCCGTGTTGCTGATTGTCGAACCAGCCGCGGCGTTTATAGTCGCGACGAGTGTGACAGTGGCGGACGAGCCGCTTGTCAAAGATGAGAACGTTACGGTGCGATTGTTGTCTGATCCGCCGCAGACACCACCGTTTGTTGCTGAACAAGAGACAAAGCTGACTAAGCTGGGCAGGTTGTCGGTAACCTGCACCGATTGCGCGTCGGCTGCGCCGTTGTTCGTTACAGTGATGGTGTAAGTAATGTTGGAACCGTTAATCACTGGATCCGGAGAATCGGATTTTGTGACCGAAAGATCCGCCGCGGTCAGGTCGAGGCATCCGGATGAAGAATTCTGCGGACTACTACTGGCCGCGTTCAAAATAAAATCAGCCGCATTGTTATTCGTGTCAGTGCCGTTTCCGAAGTCGCCGCCGGGCTTTCGTTCATAGCTCTGATTAACATTGCCCGAAAGCGGAGCGAGCGGGGTGCCTTCTTTATAAGCGGCGCCGTTACTCATACCCACTGCGTCGATGATCAACGTGCCGTTCGATCGCGTAATCGCAATTCCGCCATCATCGGCGATACCGGTTCCGTAAGTCTGATTGGGCGTGACTGAACCGCTATAGCCACCGGAGGAACCATTCGCCACCAGGTAATGGCAGCCCGATCCGAGCGTGGTGCCCGCGGGGATAGTCACACGATCGCTGACAGCGCCTGCATTATTCGAAGCCCTGATCTTCAAGCCACCAATGGTCACGGTTGAAGTCGTAGGATTATAGATTTCGACAAAGTCATCCGACGCACCGTTTGGTCCACGCGTGCGGAATTCACTAATGAGTAATTGCCCGGCCCCGGGTTCAACCGTCAGTGTCGCGGGAGTGCTGGTAACGGTGGTACTGCCATTGCTGCCAGTTGCAGTTATTTGCGCCGAACCGCTCGTCCGTCCGGTAACCGTTGCCGTGGCCGAACCGGTGGTCGAAGTTGCGCTCACCGAATCTACCGTTGCTACTGTTGTGTTGTTGGAAGCAAAAATGATCGTTACGCCGCCCATGTCCTGACCAAACTGATCCTTTGCCTGAGCCGTGTACTGTTGCGTCTCGCCGACACCGATGGTGGCAGTAAGCGGCGAAATCGTAACGCTGGTCAAAACCGATGCAGCCGGAGCCACCGTGAGTTTTGCCGGTGCGGATGTTACTCCTCGGCCGGTGGCGCGGATTTCAGTAGTCCCTGGACTGACGCCCTTGGCGAGGCCGTTCTGATCAATCGTAGCTACCGACGTGTTGCTCGAGTTCCATGTGAAGATCACGCCCAAGATTTCATTATCACCTGCGTCAAATGCTTTAGCAGTGAACTGTTGCTGCTGCCCGACGTTGATGGTTGGCGAGGGCGGCGAAACTTCAACGTGCGCAACTGCTGCAGTACAGGAACTGAATGGCGCGCCGGTGAGTTGTGTTCCGGGGCTGAAGGCTCGCGCGCCACCGGTGGCGATCAGATGCTGTGCAAAGTTACCGGTAATATCGGGGGAACGAGTTAGGGATTGATTATTGTCTGCGTTTAGTCCGCTCGAGCCCCCGTACGTAACCAGATTAACAATCGCGCCAGCCTGATCCTCGAGCGTTATTACGCCGCCGGAGTTAATCAGTGAAAGGCTATGGGTCAAAGATTTGACAACCAACGCCCCGCCAAACGCAGCATTATTGGGATCGAAATTGCTGTTGGCGTCACCAAATACCACCACCGCACTGCACGAGCGAAGAATGGTGCCGCTCGCAAAAACGTGGCGCAGCGTGTCCGCGCCCGTGCCTCTGGTTAGAACGCGATAACCGCTGATGTCGATGTCGTGCGTGGTGGTATTGACCAGCTCGATGAACTCATCATCAGAAGACTCGCGCACGCCGTCGCGATTGGCGTCACCACTGAGATCTGTCGCAACCGCACCAGGCGGGTCGGCGAGAAACTCATTTATCAGCACATCCCGATTGGCACTGCCGGCGAACTCAACGCTGACCGGGTTACTATCACGTCCATCGGCTTTGACGACGAGTTCGACTTTCCCTCCTCCACGCAAATCGGCCGGCACCAGTACATGAATCTCATCCATGCCCGGCATATTGGGAGTTCTAGCTACCGACTCAACCGTAAGCGCCCGGCCACCTGCGGTGACCGTCACCGACGTGGCCTCGCGAACGCCAGTCGAAAAAATAATCAACCGCACGTTGCTGCTAGTGGGATCGAATGGACCACGCTCGAGTGTGTCCGCGTTGAGTATGACTCCTTCACCCAAGCCGTCGCCGCTGAAAGTAAAAACTCCTGGAGCAGGCCGTAAGATAGTGACTGTAGCTTTACTCGGAAACCCGTTAGGATTTGTAACAATGACTTCAGCGGTGCCGATTTCGGTTGCAACCGGCACGTAAAAGTTGACCTGCGTAGGTGAAATAAAAAAGATCTGGGCGGGCCGGCCATTAACAGTCACAAGTGTTCCGTTCACATTTGTTGGGAAACTGCCGTCAGCTTGCCGCTGAGTTTGCTCAGTTGTGTTTGCAAGGTTGTTGCCCAGTGCGACCGCGATGCTGTCAGGGGCGACCGCCTTCGTTGACGAGGGTTCATGCCCAAAAGACGCGCCATTTAAAACTGTCAGCGATCCAAATAGTGGTCGTGCCGGCGTGCCGGTGACGTAAATCTCGGAATTATTTGCGAAGTCGCTATTGGCGGGCGGCCCCGACAAAACGCGCGGGAAGTTAAAGGCGATTACCGACCCATCATCACTCAGCGACGATACAACGTCGGCGGTTGCGCTCGACGAAGTTGCATTTGTAACTCGACCAAACGACGACGAGGGAATGTCGTAGGTGTAAAGCTCAACGCTGCCGTCGGAATTAGTTCCAGCCCCGGAGACTGTCCGTCGTGCTGCAAAGGCGATTCGCGAGCCATCGCCGCTAATAGTTGGCTGTAGCGGAACCTCGGTAACGCGCGAACCCAGCATTGTGATCTGGCGCGTCGTGTTCCCGCCGCGCCCATCAAACAAAAATACCTGAGTTGTGTTGCTTGCCGTCTGTGCCGACCAGACAATTTGCAACCCGTCATCGCTTATGGCGCGACCGTAAGTTATCGCCAGCGCCGTCACGTTGCTGGCCAATACGCGGACCGGAGTCGATGGTGCACGATTCTGCAAGAGCAAATCCCGGCTGCTGCTGGTGGTTGCATTGGGATCGCGAATGTAAGCAACGGCACTTCCGTTGCCACTAATTTTCGGGTCGCTGAAACCGACGATGCCGGAGGAATTCGTGAGTTGCGTAAAACTCAGAGCAACTGTGTCGAAGACGAAGATTTCCAGGTTGCCGTCCGCGTTTTGACTTGTGAGATCACGATTTGAAGAGAAAGCTATATAACGGCCGTCGTCAGAAATAGAAGGTTGGATATTTCCATTAACGGTCCGCTGGGCAACATTGCCCGGCGAGGTATTCGTTACCTGAATGAGTTTAGCGCCGTCGTAAAGGAAAATCTCTGAGTTCCCATCGCTGTTTGTAGCCAGTGGATCGTCTTTTGACGCGAATGCAATGCGAGAACCGTCTTGAGAAACCCCAGCCGCAGGCGCGCGCGTCGCACCCATTTGCAGGAAGGTAGGCGGGCCGATCCCAATGTCAGCGCGAATCGCCCGGAAACTTTCACTGCCGCCGGCCTGCGCTAGATCTTCGGTCGATTCGAAAGCGACGATGCGACCGTCGCCGCTAATCGAGGGGTTTAGGCTGATTCCTTCTTCGGTGGTATTTGTAATCCTGAGCGGAGCCGATTGCATACGCGCGGTCTGCCACGCAAGCAGCCCAAGGGAGACTACTAGCAGGAAAACAAAAAGAGAGCGTCTGGGGCGCAGCATGCGAGTTTAGCTGTGTCCGACTTAACTAAAGTTGTCGGACATTTCACGTAAAGAATGACGCAGGCCAGTTCTGCTAGAATAAAATCTTGAGACAAGCGGCTGGGTGATTGAAGACGCGCATATTCTATAGGTTTGCTTCGGAAACAAAAGAGAAAGTCACAGGGAAGCCGTTTTAGGCTCTTGCAAGGATCCTGGTAAGTCGATGAAGAGCGGAGCAAGCCTTCCTAACCCCGAGCTGATTAGAGTTGGCTGTGAGCGCCGCCGGAAAAGCTTTCAAGGTAAAATCGATTGCGCACGTGAAGAGTCTCGAGGTCGGGAAGGCGGGATTAGCACTCCAGCGGGGCTGCCCCGCCGGGGACCCTGCCTTTGCCCCCGCTCAGTCGTGAGCCCCACACAATTGGCATAAGTCGACTTAGTTCACGGCAGGATCGAGAGAGCCAATCGCAGAATTGGTTGGGCCAAGATAAATGAAAATATTAATAAGCGGTTCACACGGACTGGTCGGAACGGCGTTGATTCAAACGTTGGCACCGGAAGGGCATGACATTTTTAGGCTGGTCAGGCACGCGCCCAACTCTGAAACCGAGATCGAATGGAGTCCTGATCGGTACAGTATTGCACTAGCCCGTCTCGAGGGTTTTGACGCGGTCGTTCACCTCGCCGGCGAAAGCATCGCGGAAGGCCGTTGGACCGATGAAAAGAAAAAACGGATTCGAGAGAGCCGGGTAAGAGGCACGCAATTGTTAGGCGACGCGGTCGCAAACCTTGCTAATCCGCCTAAGACTTTTATCTCCGCTTCTGCAATTGGTTATTACGGCGATCGCGGCGACGAGATTCTCAGAGAGGAAAGCGCCCCCGGTGACGATTTTCTTGCGGGCGTCTGCGTCGAATGGGAAAAGGCCACAGCGCTGGCAAGCGAGAGGGGAATTCGCGTGGTCAATTGCCGCTTCGGAATTATTCTGGATGCTGACGGTGGGGCGCTCAAAAAGATGTTGCCGCCGTTTCGCATGGGAGTAGGCGGAAAAATTGGCAGCGGTAAGCAGTGGATGAGCTGGATTGCGCTCGATGATGTGGTAGGAGGAATCGAGTTCACGTTAGCGAACGATTCAATTAGAGGCCCGGTAAATTTCGTAGCGCACTCTCACGTAACTAATGCGCAGTTCACAAAGACACTTGGCAAGGTCCTGTCGCGGCCGACCCTGTTTCCTATTCCTGTCTTCGGAGTCCGCTTACTTTTTGGTGAGATGGCCGATGCGTTGCTGTTATCCAGCCAGCGGGTGCAGCCCGTCCGGTTAAGCGAAGCGGGCTATGAGTTCGCGTATGCTGATCTTGGCGCAGCCCTCAGCCATATTCTTGGGAAGAATTAATTGACAGGGGCTTTAGCTACGGCAAAAGCCTCCAGAACACTGAAAACTTCCAGCGCGTACTTCACATTGCCGAAAGGCGCTGACACCTGCACGCCCTGAATTAGATCGCGCACGTCCATTAGCGATTCTCGCGCGATCTTCAAACCTTCATCGCGACCTGCCTCCTTGCTTATTGCCGAGGCAGCGCGCATGCGCTCCATGATCGAAGGCGTCACACGAACGCCGGGCACTTCGTTATGCAGAAACTCAGCATTGCGATAGGAAACGAGCGGCCAGATGCCGGCGACAATGGGAATGCGGACGTGTTCGATTGCTTTGATGAAATCGCGTAACTGATCAGTGTCGAATACAGGTTGCGTGATCGCATATTGCGCGCCTGCCTCTACCTTGTATTCGAACCGGCGAATTTCTTCGTCAAGATTGATCGCGCCGGGATTCACACCAACGCCGATGCAAAACGCCGTCGGTTGGCCGATCGGGTTATTGCCGATATCGAGTCCATGGTTGAGTTTGTTCACCATGTTTGTCAGGCCAATCGCGTCGATATCGAAAACCGCGGTCGCGTCGGGGTACGGACCCATCTTGGGCGGGTCACCGGTAATCAAAAGCAGATTGCGAATGCCAAGCGCCGACGCTCCCAACAGGTCAGACATCATGCCGAGCAGATTTCGATCGCGGCAGCAGTAATGCAGCACCGACTCAATCCCTATCTGCTGTTCGACCAGCACCGCGGTGGCCAGGGCACTCATGCGCGACTGAGCGCGCGCCCCGTCGGGAATATTTACCCCGTCAACACCGGCTTCCTTTAGTAACCGAATTGAATCCAGTGTCTTTACGGCATCGACACCTTTTGGCGGCAGGACTTCAACTGAGGTTACGAACTCGCCATTAACGATTTTCCGCGACCACTGCGAACGCTCCGCAGGCGGCACCAGCTTGAGATCGGCGGGCGCACCTTCTGCGATGTGGGCCAAAGCACCCGATGTCATCACGACCTTCTGCGCGCGGGGCGAAGCTGCCCGCACTGCGTCGGCAATCAATTTGATATGCGACGGCGTTGTGCCACAGCAGCCGCCAATAAACTTGGCGCCCGCTTGAATAAAGCGCTTCGCAAACTTTGACATGTACTCTGGCGAGCACATGTAAAACTGGCGGCCCTGAACATCGCGCGGCAAGCCGGCGTTTGGCTGCGCGGCTAGTTTCTTTTTAGTAACGCCGCGCATCTTCTCCAGCGCACTCAAAATTATCGCCGGTCCAACGCCGCAGTTTAGTCCGATAACATCCGCTCCCCACTCATCAAGCCGCGCGGTGAAAAGTTCCGGTGTGGTTCCGTAAGAAGTATTGCCATCAGTGAGGATGGTCATCTGCGCGATAATTGGCAGATCAGAAAGTTCGCGAACGGCGCGGATCGCCTGGCGCATGGCCGATACGTCGGAAAAGGTTTCCAGGACAAACAGATCGACGCCGCCCTCGAGCAGTGCTTCAACCTGGACCTTGAACATGTCTTTCGCTTCGTCGAACGAGGTTGGCCCGTATGGTTCGATTCGCAGGCTTAACGGACCAATTGCGCCGGCAACATAAGCGCGATCCGCGGCAGCCTTACGCGCGATATGTGCCGCGTTAATGTTTATTTCCCGCAGGCTATCGGCAAGACCATATTGATTCAGATTATGAGCAGTCGCGCCAAAGGTGTTCGTTTCGATGATATCAGCGCCAGCATGCACATACTCACAATGGATTTCCTCCACCAGGTCGGGATTCGTCAGGTTCAGTTCGTCGTAGCAGCGATTGATGTAGACGCCCTTGGCATAGAGCATCGTCCCCATCGCGCCGTCAAAGACGTGAATGCGATCAGTTTCGAGGATGTCTCTGAAAGGTTCCATCGTGGGATTTCCGAATGCCGATTTCCAATTGCCGATTGAAGAACTTCGGTGCCGACACGCCAATCGGAAATTGACAATCGGCAATCGCAAATGAGAAAGCCCGCGCTAAACAACGCGGGACTTCGTTAGTAACTGAAGTTTCGGGTTTTGTCTTTTTTGACCTGCCCGAGCTGTTTAGCCGTTTGTTTTACGTGGCCGCAAGTCGCCTTAACTCACCACGTTTTACATTCGTGCTTATACGCTGCAGCAAACAAGGCTGTCAAGGAGTGTCGTAACTCACGTCGCACCTACTTTTTGGTTAGGACCGATTGTTCAGTGCAGAGTCGATACGTTATGCAGCTCAACGGCCGAAGCGCTTATAGGGCCGAATGGCCTGAAAACTCCCTTGACATGGGCGGCAATCTTTGGCTGAATGCCTGCAATAATCCCCGTGCAACTCCCCTGTAATTGTAGTTTAGTCCAAATTCTGGAGAGCTAAAACTATGGCAACGGCGAACACGAAAAGTACGGCCGGTATAGAGGGCGTTGATAAGCATCCGAAGGGACTTTACGTGCTCTTCGGTACAGAGATGTGGGAGCGCTTCAGCTTCTACTCGATGCTCGCGCTTTTCACGCTCTACCTGCGCAATCCCGAGGAAGGCTTCGGATGGACGGCCGCGGAAGCCACAAACCTGTACGCGTGGTACCTGATGTTTGTGTATGCCAGCCCGCTGGTTGGCGGCATCATCGCTGACTGGAAGCTGGGATATCGAAGAGCTGTGATGCTGGGCGGTTTCTTCTTCATGGTCGGGCACGCGTTGCTTTCAATTCGATCGATGACGGCTGTTTATGCAGCGTTAACGTGCCTGGTGATCGGCAATGGCTTCTTCAAGCCGAACGTTTCCACCATGGTCGGCAACCTTTATCCGGAAGGCAGCCACCTGAAGGATCGCGCCTACAATATTTTCTACATGGGGATCAACGTCGGTGCGTTTGCAGCACCCATTGTGATGGAGATAGTCAAGCAAAAGTTTGGTTATCATCCGGCCTTCGCCGTCGCCGCCTTCGGAATGTTGGTGTCGGTCGGCATCCTCTGGAAATTCAAACACCATGTCGATGAAAAAGCGGGTAAGAGCGTAGCCGACATGACTCCGAACGAGGCTGCGGATGTTGCTGCCACGACGGTTGACGCACCCCCACATGCCGTCAGTCGCCAGCAGGCGATGGAGGCAGTGCCCGAATGGAAACGCATCTTCGCGCTGATTGTTATCTTCCTCATTGTGATCGTGTTCTGGATGGTCTTCCACCAGAACGGCTCAACTCTAACCTATTGGGCTGATGACAATACCGATTGGAAGGTATCGGGAACAATCTCAAATGCGATTAATCCTTTCTGGATCATCTCGCTGACCTTTCCTTTGGTTTGGTTCTGGAAGTGGCTCGACCAGCGTGGTAAAGAACCTTCGACGCCTACCAAGATGGCAATAGGAATGTTTCTCACCGCGCTCTCCTTTTTCATTCTGTATACGGCAGCAAAAGCCGGGGAATCGCACGTGCCGCAGCCGGCCGCTTACTCTACAGCTGCCTTTCGAATTACTGATCGCACTATTGGTAGCCTGCGTGCAGATGGTGTCCCCGAAGATGTGATTGCGAAGCTGGAGCACGCGGATATCAAAAGCAAGAAATTTGCGGTTGACGATAAAGGATCCGGCGACGCCCAGTTTACGACGGCCCTTAACGCGGCATTAGGGCCGCAGGCCGCACAGCATCGGGACGCGATATTGAGGCGGGCCTATATCTTCAAGGTGTCCCCGTTCTGGCTCATTATCGCCTACATGGTCATTTCGTTGGGAGAACTAATGCTCTCGCCAATGGGACTATCGCTGGTGTCGAAGGTCGCTCCGATAAGAATGCGCGGGATGATGATGGGCGGCTGGTTCGTGGCTACCGCGATTGGCAACAAGCTGACCATGATTGGTGTCTACTGGGAGCGTTGGTTGCAGTCGAGCTTTTTCATCATCCTGGGTGCGATGGCTCTCGTCATGGTATTCGTGCTGCTTATTCTCCTGCGGCCATTGAAGAAAGCAATGCCCGGAGTCTGACAGTTGACATGCGGCGAGGTGGGAAAGCCGCAGGTTTCGACACCTAAACTACGAGGGTGGCAGGGTTCGTACGAACGTTCCCTCCCACCCTTCAACTGCGTCATCAGTTACGAAATGGATCGAACGGCGGGCTTTGGTTGTCGCAACCATTTTTATTAACTAATAGTCTGGGAGTTCTAAAAGGTGAAACAACGAAACCATCTAAACGCATTAGTGCTTCTTTTAATCTCCTTCTGCGTCCCGGCGCTGGCGCAGGACAAGGTACTTACCATTGACGATATCTTCGATCCCAACAAGAAGATCAACTTCAGTGGCACCCTACCCAACATTCGCTGGATGAAGGATGGGAAACACTACGTTCTGACGAATGAAGCTGCGAACAGAAACGTGCCCCGGCTGCAGAAGGTAAACGCGGCGACCGGCGAAGCGACGTCCTTGTTCGATGCTGCTCGCATGGAAGCTGCCTTCGGCCGATTTGCAGGGCTATCCGCGGCTGACGCAAAGCAGTTGGCGAATCGCGCTTCGTTTGGTTTTAACGAGAGTGAAACGGCTGTATTGATCAACTTCGCCAACGACCTTTTCTATTACGAGCTTGGCAGTGACAAAGCAGTGCGTGTTACCCACGGTACGGAAGAAGAGGTCGGGGAAACCTTCAGCCCTGATGGACGCATGATTGGGTTTGTTCGCAACGGCGACCTGTACGTTTACGATCTGATTTCTCAGAAAGAGCGGCGAATGACTACTGATGGCGGTCCAAAGATCCTCAATGGACGGCTCGATTGGGTTTATCAGGAGGAACTTTATGGTCGGGGGAACTTCGAGGGTTACTGGTGGAGTCCGGATTCCACCATGCTGGCTTATTTAAGATTGGATGAAAACCCCGTTCACGAATTCACTGTGGTCGATCACATTCCCTACCGGCAGAACGTTGAAATTACTCCTTACCCGAAAGCCGGCGACCCGAATCCGCTCGTGCAACTCGGCGTCATTAACGCTTCAGGTGGCGCGACGCGCTGGGTTGATACCTACAAGTACCAGCCGAGCGATCTTTTGATCGTCAGGGTGTCGTGGACGCCTGACAGCAAGAAGGTGGTTTACCAGGCGCAGAATCGCGAGCAAACATTTCTCGATCTAAACTTTGCCGACTCCAAAGACGGCAAGTCCAGCACTGTTTTGAAGGAAACGTCAAAAGCCTGGGTTGAAGTAATCGACAATCCCCATTGGCTCAAGAATGGCTCGTTCCTATGGGAAAGCGAGCGCGACGGCTGGCGCCATCTCTATCACTACTCTCCCACGGGAACGCTTATTCGTCAGGTTACAGCAGGGAAGTGGGAAGTTCGTTCGGTTGGAGGACTTGATGAAGATAAAGGTCTTGTCTTTATTACAGCGACAGAGAACAGCCACATTGCGCCGCAGCCATATCGAGTGGCTCTTACGGGAGGCAGCCCCACAAGGCTCACGACCGCTCCCGGCACTCATCGATTTCTCGTAAGTCCAAAGAACAATCTCTTCGTCGATTTCTTGAGCGACGTAAACACGCCGACGCAAACTCGCGTCTACGACATCAACGGTAAACTCGTGCGCATCATAGACGAAAACAAGGTCGAGGCGCTGCGCCAGTACAAACTCGGCCGGGTTGAGTTGCTCCAGGTTAAGACGCGCGATGGTTTTGACATGGAAGCGATGATGATCAAGCCACCCGACTTTGATCCAAACAAAAAGTATCCGGTGCTGTCGTTTACCTACGCCGGCCCACATGCGCCCCAAGTTAGGAACGCGTGGGGTGGTAACACTTACCTTTGGCACCAATCGCTGGCACAAAAAGGCTACATCATCTGGGTTTGCGATAATCGAACCGCGAGCGGCAAGGGATTCGAGGCAACCGCGCCTGTCTATAGGAATTTTGGTGAGCTCGAGTTGCGCGATATCGAGGATGGAATCGCGTGGCTAAAGAACCAGCCTTACGTGGATGGTTCACGCATTGGTATGTGGGGTTGGAGTTATGGTGGGTACATGACTAGCTATGCGCTCACGCATAGCAAGAGCTTTAAGATGGGTATCGCCGGCGGGACAGTCGCCGATTGGCGCGACTACGACACGATCTATACCGAGCGGTACATGGGAACGCCACAAAATAATCCGGAAGGCTATCGCAGAAGCTCACCGGTGCATTTTGCGAAAGACCTTCACGGCCGGCTGCTGCTCATTCATGGCACCATCGACGACAACGTTCATATGCAAAACACGATTCAGTTTGTGTATGAACTGCAAAAGGCAGGCAAACAGTTTGACTTGATGATCTATCCCAAATCACGCCACGGCGTTACGGATCCGCTGCTGCTGAAGCACATGCGGCAGATGATGACTGATTTTATAGTAGCTAATCTCTAGCGCAAGGGTGGCTTGCCCCCGCTCTTTGGATAAAAGTTAATAAGAGCTTTTACGTTTTCTGACACTTGGGGCAGTAATAGGTTGACCTGCCCCCCTGCACCGCGCGGCGGATTTTCGTTCCGCAGTTAACGCACCGTTCATCCACGCGTTCATACACTCGCCAGAAGCGCACGTCGCTGCCAAAATAGCTTCCATTTCGATCCTCCAAATCGATCTTCAGAGTTGATCCCGCCTCAATGGCTTCATGCAGCACGTCGCGTATCGCGGCAAAAAGCAGCAAGGCTCGTTTGCGCGATAATGTATCCGCGCTTTTGAAAGGACTTATGCGCGCCAGGAATAACGCTTCGCTCGCGTAGATATTTCCCAAGCCTAGAATCTTCGTCTGATCCAAAAGTAATTGTTTCAGGCTGCGCCGCGATTTCTTTAGCGTGGCGAGGAAATACTCTTGAGTAAATTCATCCAGCAGTGGTTCCGGCGCCAGCCTTGTAATCTGAACCAACTCCGCCAGTGCCTTAGACGCCAGCAGGCGCAGGCGTCCAAACTGGCGCATGTCGGAAAACACGAGCCGGCGATCATTGTCCAAATGAAAAACTACATGTGAATAGGGAGGAAGAGGATCATCAAGTGAGACGGAAATGAATTTGCCCGTCATGCGCAGGTGAACCAGCAGCACATGATCGTTATCCAGCGTAATGAGAATGTATTTGCCGCGCCGGCTAACCTCGGTAATCAGTGTGCCGCGCAGTTTTCTCTTAAACGAGGAGGGAGATGGCTGGACCAAAAGCCGCGGCAGTTTGAGCTCCGCGGCCAGAATGCGCCGGTTAACAATAGATCGGCGCAGCGCGCGCACCACATGTTCGACCTCAGGTAATTCAGGCATGCGCGCGCTGACCGTTCAGGACTATTGAAATTGTTTCTGGCTCTAGATGACCTTCAACAGCAACAGGATCAAAACGATCACCAGGATCAAACCAATCCCACCGCTCGGCCCATAACCCCAGCTTCTGCTGTGCGGCCAGGCGGGCACAGCGCCGAGCAGTAAGAGAATCAAAATAATCAGGAGAATCAAACCCATCGCAGTTACCTCCGTTTAAAGAAGCGGTCTCGAATGGTGGATTGACTACAGCTGCGGGGAATTCCGGGCGGGTAAAAGTAAACAGTTTTGGACCGGCAGTCAATAGTTTATTGTTCGCCAACAGCGAGCTCTTCGCCCGCGCCTAGCAACGCGCGCATCCTGGCAACGTCGGTCGCTTCCGCGTAGATTCGCAGCATGGGCTCTGTGCCCGATTGCCGAAACAGGATCCACGAGTCATCAGCGAAAAGTAATTTCGTGCCGTCAGTTGTTTCGACGTCGGCTACGTTCAGTCCGGCGAAGGTTGAAGGTGGCGAATTCTTCAGACTGTCGAGCAGTTTCTGTCCAGTCTCCATTTCCACATGAAGGTCAGTGCGGCCAAAGTGGAACTCACCAAACTCCTTGTGCAGCTCACGCAGCATTTCCGTCGGTGACTTGCCGGCCGTGATTATTGCCTCGAGGAAGAGCAGGGAATTCAAGATGCCATCGCGTTCGGGAATGTGACCTTTGACGCCGATGCCGCCGGATTCTTCCGCCCCAATCAGGATGTCGTCGTTGAGCATGAGATCGGCTACGTACTTGAAACCAATCGGCGTTTCGTAGAGTTTCAGGTTAAGAGCTGCGGCCATTCGTTTGAGCAAAACCGATTGCGAAAACGTGCGCACTACGCCTCCTGATATCTTACGTTCGCGAACCAGGTGCAAGAGAATCAGCGGCACGACGTCATGCATCGTCATCGTCTCGCCGAGTTCATTCACCGCACCGACGCGATCGGCGTCGCCGTCGGTCGCCAAACCGACAAGAGCTTTCTTTTTGATGACGCTTTGTTTCAGCGCCGCCAGGTTTTTATCGATCGGTTCAGGATTGACTCCGCCAAAAAGAGGATCGCGGTAGCCGCGGATCGTTTCGACTTTCAGTTCACCGCCAGTCAGAAAACTCTCAACCCAGGTACCAGCCGAACCGTGCATTGGATCCACAACGACCGTCCCAGTCGCCTTTCGCAGACGACCCAGATCGATGTAAGAAGCGATTTGCGCGCGATAAGTCTCGATCGCGGGGGCCAATAAGCCGCTCTGTTTGTCTGTAGTCTCTTTGCGTTTTGGTTTTTTTGCATCGACCAGCTTTTCTACCGCGGCCGTTGTTGCGGGTGAAGCGCTGCCGCCCCACGG
Source organism: Pyrinomonadaceae bacterium (assembly GCA_051002775.1). Classification (GTDB taxonomy): domain Bacteria; phylum Acidobacteriota; class Blastocatellia; order Pyrinomonadales; family Pyrinomonadaceae; genus PSRF01. The sequence goes on from JBPCLZ010000091.1 coordinate 16,151, forward strand.
CGCTTTGATCTTGAAGCCGTTGAAGTCCGGGGGATTGTGTGAAGCAGTGATGACGACGCCGCCCTGCGCGTTGAGTTCCTTAACTGCCCAGGAGATTAGCGGCGTGGGAGCGGCCTCTCTGAAAAGCGAAATGCTCAGTCCGTTTCCCGCCAGCACTTCAGCCGCGCGCAGTGCAAACTCTTCTGAAAGGAAACGGCGGTCGTAACCGACAATTACGAACGGCGTGTCGTTGCTAGTGTTCGTAAGGTAATCCGCATAGGCCTGGGCGACGCGTTCGACATTTTCGAACGTGTAGTCGCGAGCGATAACCGCTCGCCAACCGTCTGTGCCAAATTTGATCGACGTAAGCGCAGCGGTCACCCGTGAATGTCTCCGGTGATCGTGTAATCAGTGAGTGAAGTCTTATCGCCAAGGACTGAGCCTGGTCCAACTACGGCCGAGCGTCCAATGTGACAGCCGCGCCCGACAATTGCTCCCGTTACTTCCGCCGCCGTACCGATGCGCGTGTGGGGCCAGAGGACGGAATTTTCAACGCGGGCCCGCTCTTCAACGAAACAGCCTTGCCCGAGGACCGAATTAATGATTTGGGCGCCGGGTTTGACCTGGCATTCGTTGCCGATCATCGACAGCTCATCAATTTCGGCGGCGGTGGCCAAGTCAAACTCGCCGCGACGCTCCTTGATGTGAATGCGCGCCACGCGATTGCCGAGCAGGTCGTGATGCGCTTGCAGGTAACGCTCAGGCGTGCCGATGTCGATCCAATAAGTGCGTTGCGGAATATGCGCAAAGAACGTTTCCTTACGTTTTAGCAGTTCGGGAAACAGGCCATATTCGAAGGAATGGTTTTCGCCGCCTGGTATAAGGTCCAGAACTTTAGGTTCGAGGATGTAGGTGCCGGCGTTAATCGTATTGCAGGTTATTTCCTCGGCCTTTGGCTTTTCCAGAAAGCGCCGGATGCTGCCATCACTTTCCGTTTCCACCAGCCCATAAGACGAAGGATTTTCAACCGGGGTTAAGACGATGGTTGCAGTGGCTCCGTGTTCGGTGTGTTCCCGAATTACCGCTTTGAGATCGAGGTCCGTGAGAATGTCGCCGTTAAAGACAACCGTGGGTTCGCGAATAAGATCTTCGGCAAACTTATAAGCGCCGGCTGTGCCCATCGGTTGCGGCTCAACGGTATATTTAAGGTTCACACCATAATCAGAACCATCGCCGAGCAACTGTTCAATCTTGTTCGGTTGATAAGAAAGCGAGAGCGTGATGTCGGTTATGCCCGCGCGCCGCAAAGTGTCAATCTGGTAAAGCAGAAAGGGCCGATTACAGATTGGCACAATCGGTTTCGGAGTGTAGACGGTCAACGGCCGCAGCCGCGTGCCTTTACCGCCGGCAAGAATTAGGGCCTGCATGCTTCGCTTTTGGAGATTCGGGTTGAAGGTTGAATAGCAAGGCGGAGTCTAACACTCACGTGCGCAGCTTTTCAATTCGACTAACTTGTAAAGCAAACTGTTAGTTTGCGGTGGCACGTGCCACTCAACTTTGAGGACTGCCACCACCGCAAACTAACAGTTTGCTTTACATCCCGCTTGCTTGACACCTAATGGTCTAAATAGTAATCCTACAGCTCAATCAAACTTATAGGAACATTATGAGCGAAACTCGACAAGCAGTCATCATTAGCGCTGCCCGAACACCGGTAGGAAAGTTCTTAGGTTCTCTAAAAGGGTTTTCCGCAACTGAACTCGGCGCGATTGTTGTCCGTGAAAGCGTCAAGCGCGCGGGCGTGGCGCCCCAAGATGTTGACGAAGTGATCATGGGCTGCGTTATTCAGGCAGGTCTGGGCCAGAATCCTGCGCGCCAGGCTGCTTTGGGCGGCGGATTGTTGCCAGCGGTATCAGCGGTGACGGTAAACAAGGTCTGCGGATCTGGTTTGAAAGCCGTGATGATGGCTGCGCAGGGTATTCAACTGGGCGACACGGATATTGTTGTCGCCGGCGGAATGGAGTCGATGTCCAACGCGCCTTATCTGATCCCCAAAGCCCGCGAGGGATATCGCCTGGGTAACGGCGTGCTGCTTGACGCGATGATTAATGACGGTCTATGGGACGTTTACAACGATTACCACATGGGCTGCACCGGCGAAGTAGTATCGGAAAAGTTTAACGTTAGTCGCGAAAAACAGGATGAGTATGCGCTCAACTCTCATCGCAAGGCGGCGGCCGCTATCAAGGCCGGAAAATTCAAGGACGAGATCGTGCCGGTGGAGATTCAAGAAAAGAAAGGCCCGGCTGTGATCTTTGATACGGACGAGACCGTTCGCGAAGACACTTCGCTCGAGGCGCTGGGCAAATTAAAGCCCGCCTTTAAAAAAGATGGGGGAACGGTAACTGCCGGAAACGCGCCCGGCGTAAACGATGGCGCGTCAGCCGTGGTGGTCACTTCACTCGAACGGGCGAAAGTGCTTGGAGCCGAACCAATGGCCCGGATCGTGGCGCAGGCGACGTCGGGTGTCGAGCCGGCAATGGTGATGATGGCTCCTGTCGAAGCGATTAAGAAGGTTTTGAAGAAAGCGGGCTGGTCAACTGGTGAAGTTGATCTGTTTGAGTTGAATGAGGCATTTTCCGTGCAGGCGGTCGCGATCACGAAAGAGTTGGATCTTGATCCGGCACGCTTAAATGTAAATGGCGGTGCGGTCGCGCTGGGCCATGCGATAGGCCAATCAGGCTCACGCTTGTTGACGACGATGCTTTATGAATTGAAGCGCCGCGACGCGCATCGTGGAGTCATCTCGCTTTGTCTCGGCGGCGGCAATGCGGTGGCGATGGCGGTGGAGCGATCTTAGGTTCACGGCCGCGAACTTAGTAGAAATGAATTTATCATCTGTAATTTGACATCTCTCATTTGTCATTTCGGACTTGTTGTTTATTTTGCAATCCCACAGTTCTGAGCCGAGGGTGGGACTCAAAGCGGTTGGGTAAAGATGTTTCATCAACAGTCGACTCACGGATTTTTCTGAAATGGCAAATGAGAGATGTCAAATGACGAATGATAAGTCTGCTTTTTTCTTTCGACGATAATGACTGACGTCATAGGTGTAATCGGATCGGGAACGATGGGCAACGGCATCGCGCAGGTGTCCGCACGTGCCGGCTATGATGTCGTGATGCGTGACGTGAGTGCGGAATTTCTTGAACGAGGCATGAAGGCCATCGATCGCAATTTGCAGCGCGACGTAGATAAAGAACGCCTGACTGGCGAAGAGAAACAGTCGGTGCTGGCACGCATCAAGAGTACAACAGACCTCGAGGCGCTGAATAAAGCAGCGTTCGTAATAGAGGCGGTAACGGAAAATCTCGACGTCAAAACTGAAGTCTTCAAGACATTGGATCGCATAACGTCGCCGGAAGCGATACTTGCTTCCAACACGTCTTCAATTTCGATCACCAAGTTGGGCGCAGTAACGAAGCGACCGGATAAAGTAATTGGCATGCACTTCATGAATCCCGTTCCGGTCATGAAGCTTGTCGAAGTGATTCGCGGCATTGCCACGTCCGATGACACCTATGAGCGAGTTCGAGAGCTTTCGGAAAAACTTGGCAAGACCGCGCTTGACTGTCACGATTCACCCGGCTTCATCTCAAATCGCGTTTTGATGCCCATGATCAACGAGGCGATTTTTACCCTGTACGAAGGCGTCGCCACGCGAGAAAGTATCGACGGCATCATGAAACTCGGAATGAACCACCCGATGGGTCCGCTCGCCTTAGCCGACTTTATTGGACTGGATGTTTGCCTGGCTATTTTGAATGTTTTGTACGATGGTTTCGGCGATCCGAAGTATCGCGCGTGCCCTTTGCTGAAGCAATATGTCGATGCGGGTTGGCTGGGTAAGAAAACTGGACGCGGGTTTTATGAGTATTCGTAATAATGGTCTTCGGCCTTTGGTCTTGGTCTTATCCTGGGAAGAAAGCTTTCGGCGAAGGTGGACAGGAATTAATCGAACGACCAAGGCCAAAAACCAAAAACCACCAAAGACCAAAGACCAAAAGCCAAAGGCCTAATTAAGAATGTCTTCAGTCGCTCATTACTGTCAAAAGTGCCTGGCGGCAAACCCGCTGGGTCAGGAATTCTGCGCCCGCTGCGGCACCAGACTAATGATAATCGTAGAGCCGCTGGGAGCGCGTTACCATGCCGCAGACGCTGCCGCCTCGACCGAAGAACATTTATTGGAAAGAATCTCGGCACTGGAAAACAGGCTTGAGCGATTAACAGAGAAAGTTGAACGCGCGCTGGATCCTAACGATTCGCCCGCGAAGCCCGAATAGGCAGATGCGACAAATGTCGATTGTGACCCGAAGTTCAGAGTCCAGCCTTTAGGCTGCTCGCGACACGCAAGCTAAAGCTTGTACTCTGAACTGCATGAGCTATAGCAGCGCCCCTCGTTGACACTCCAGCCCCCGCAGTTATAATGGCTTTTTGCTTGTGAACGGCTAAAACTCGACGTTCGCAACCGTGTGGTTGTCATGCAAATAGAAGTTGCTAGTCTGACCGAGTCCGGGAAAGATTTTGCGCACGAATATCAACCCGGGGAATTGAGTCTTGAAGACGATCGGGTCCATTTGATGGATCCTCAACCCAGCGTCCACGGCCGAGTTCGGCGGGACGGGCGGCGCGTGAAAGTGACGGGCAGGGTAATCGGTCATTTGCAGCTTGAATGCGATCGTTGTTTGAAGTCCGTAGATTCCGCCACCACGGGGAAATTCAGCCGCGAGTATGTGACCACGGCTGACTACGAAGCACAGCAAGCCGTTGGGCTTTCTGAAGATGATCTGGATCTTTCGGTGTTCGATGGAGCAGTTATTGACATCGATGCGTTGGTAAGAGAAGAGTTGCTGCTGGCCGCGCCGGATCATGTGCTTTGTCAGAAAAATTGTCAGGGAATCTGCCCAACCTGCGGTGTCGACCGAAACGAGACTGCTTGTGATTGCGAAACTGATGGAATCGATCCTCGCTGGGCGGGATTGAAAGAACTAGTAAATCGTAAATAGTAAATCGTAAATAGAGCTCGACCAGTTCTTACTATTTACTATTGACGATTTACGAATGGAGCATTTATGCCAAATCCAAAACGAAGACATTCAAAAGCGCGGCGCGGCAAGCGTCGAGCGCATGACGCGCTGACACCGCCACAAACGACCCTCTGTCCAAACTGCCAGGAACCCCGGCTGCAACATCGCGTCTGCCCAAAGTGCGGATTCTACAAGGGCCGGCAAATCGTACAGGTAGAACAATCCTAACTCGATAAAATACTGTCCGTGCGAACTCAGTCGAAGGATGAATCCCGCTTGACGGGTAAAGTCGTTCTCGACGCGATGGGCAGCGACCACGCGCCGCATGCCGAGATCGATGGCGCGCTCGCGGCTGCACGCGACCTGGGGCTCACCGTAATCCTCGTAGGTCAGCCGGAAAAACTCGTTCCTGAGTTGCGCCGTTGTGGCTGGCGCGGTGATGGTGATCGCGGTATTGAGCTCGTCGAAGCTGCTGAAGTCATTGGCATGGGCGAGCCGGTGGCAGCTTCCGTCAGGCGAAAAAAGAAAAGCTCGCTGCGAGTGGGTTGCAGACTCGTTACCGATGGTCATGCGGACGGTTTTGTTTCCGCTGGTAACACCGGTGCGGCGATGGCCACGGCAAAGATGGTTATCGGCATGTTGCCGGGCGTGGACCGGCCGGCACTAGCGGCGTTAATTCCCACCAGATCCCCAAAGCCCACCTTACTACTCGACGTTGGCGCAAATGCCGAATGCAAGGCCGAGCACCTCGTCCAGTTTGCCATCATGGGCGATGCTTATTCGCGCGCCGTGCTTGGAACCAAGCGCCCGGTCGTGGGATTGATGAGCATCGGCGAAGAAGAAGCCAAAGGGAACGATCTGACCAAAGAAGCCTTTCCCTTGCTGCGCGAAATGAGCAGCTTGAATTTCATGGGAAACGTGGAAGGCCGCGATGTGTTTTCCGGCGCTGTTGACGTAATCGTCACAGATGGTTTCACCGGCAACGTCATGCTAAAGCTTTCCGAGGGCCTGACAGATGCGATGCTTTGGATGATCAAACGCGAGCTCACTGCGTCAGCGGTCACTAAGGCCGGAGCAATGCTCGCTAAGCCTGCATTTCGCAACATCAAGAAACAACTCGACTATTCAGAACACGGCGGCGCCCCCTTGTTGGGCGTGCGCAAGATTGTCGTAATCGGGCACGGCAGCTCAAATGCGCGCGCAATCAGAAACGCAATCAAGGCGGTGAAGGAATTTTCCGAGAACCGGGCCAGCGAACGCATCGAAAAGGGAATTGCAGAGACGAACGCGTTGCAGGCCGGAACGCGAACTATTGGTTCGCGAGCGGTTTAGACAGTTTGACATTGATTACTGCGTGCGCAAGCTAACAGTTTGCTGTACAAGTGCTTGGCTTTTTTATCAGCTAGTGGATAGTATTAGGCCTTAATCAAAACAACCGAGGAATTAATGGCAGATATTCGCGCCGGCATACTGGGAACCGGCCATTCATATCCGGAAGGAATACTGACGAACGCCGATCTGGAAACGATGGTGGAGACGTCAGACGATTGGATCACCACCCGGACCGGAATAAAGCAGCGTAGGAAAGCAGCGCCCGGGGAGTACACATCTCTTTTTGCAGTGAAGGCCGCGCGGCAGGCAATTGAACGCGCGGGTCTGGAACCAACCGATATCGATTTGCTACTTTGTGCGACTGTTTCGCCCGATCAAATTCTTCCTTCCACTGGCTGCATCATCCAGGCCGAACTTGGCGCGAACAAAGCGGCAGCGATGGACCTGGTTGCTGCCTGTTCCGGATTTTTGTACGGCTTAACTGTGGCCGACACGATGATTCGCACCGGGCAGTCAAAGTACGCACTCGTTATCGGCGCCGAGGTGCTCACGCAATACGTCGATTACACCGACCGGCAAACATGCGTTTTATTTGGTGATGGCGCAGGCGCGGCCGTGTTGGGAGCGGTTGATAATGCCCACGGAATTCTGGCAGCCCGCATTCGATCCGATGGCAGATACCAGGAACAGCTTTTCTCACCGGGGGGCGGCACACGAAAGCCGGCGACCGCTGAAACCCTGGCCGCGGGGGATCATTTCTTTAAGATGAAGGGGAATGAGTTGTTCAAAGTGGCGGTCCGCTCGATGACAGAGGTCTCGCGCGAGGTCCTGGAAGAAGCCGGCTTGACCGCCGACGATGTAAAGCTTTTCATACCGCACCAGGCAAACCAACGCATAACAGATGCAGTAGCAAGCAAATTGAACGTCGGTGAGGATCGCGTTTATTCCAACATCGCCATGCACGGCAATACGTCATCAGCATCCATCCCTATTGGCTTGGATGAATGCGTCGAAGCCGGCCGCATTCAAAAAGACGACATTATCCTGTTGGCGTCATTTGGCGGCGGCGTGACCTGGGGCGGGGTGGTGATTCGCTGGTAGGTTAAAGGCCGTAAATCGTGAATCGTAAATCGTAAACGAAAAAAGCTAAGTTTCGGTGCCAAACGTTAATTGAGTGGTTTTAATCGTTCGACTATTTACGATTTACTATTTACGATTTACTTTTTATGACCATCGCTTACATCTTTCCGGGACAGGGCTCTCAATATCCCGGGATGGGCAAGAATCTGGTCGAGAACTTTGACGTCGCCAGAAGGATCTTTGAAGAAGCGGACGATGCGCTGCATTTCTCGATCTCCCGGCTTTGCTTTGAAGGCTCTGTCGAGGATTTGCAGCTAACCGAGAATACGCAGCCGGCAATTTTAGGAGTCTCAGTTGGAGTGCTTCGCACGTTGAAGTCAGAAGGCTTTCCGGCGCCTGACTATGTCGCCGGACACAGTCTGGGCGAATACTCGGCTTTAGTTGCAGCAAAGTCGTTATCGCTCGCCGAGGCGATTCAGACTGTGCGCGCTCGGGGCCGCTACATGCAGGAAGCGGTGCCGCCCGGTGTGGGCGCGATGGCGGCAGTCATGGGCGCCGACCTGAAAGACATCGAGGCCGCTTGTAAAGAAGCGCAGCAAGGGAAGGTTTGCGCGCCCGCAAACATAAATTCGCCCAATCAAGTGGTTATCGCCGGGAATACGGAAGCGGTAGACCGGGCGAGCGAGTTACTTAAGACGGCGGGTGCAAAGCGCGTTGTAAAGTTGAATGTAAGCGCGCCTTTTCATTGTGCGTTGATGTTGCCCGCCCAGGAACGTTTGGCTTTTGACCTGGAAAGCGTTAGTTTTCACGAACTGTCAATACCGCTGGTGACCAATGTCGATGCCGTACCAAACAAGGCGGCAAACGTAGCGCGAGATTCGGTCGTTCGTCAGGTAACCGCGCCGGTGCGGTGGCTCGAGTCTATGCAGTGGTTAATTGAGCAAGGAGTCGATAGGTTGGTTGAGGTCGGCCCAGGAAAAGTTTTGAGCGGCTTAATGCGGCAGATAAGTCGCGAAGTGAAGTGTTTCAATGTTGAGGACACCGCGAGCTTGAAGGCAGCCGGCGCCGGCCTTGGCGTTAAATAATTGGGAATAGATAATTCATCACATCGGAATAGATAATTCATCACAGAGGAGCAAAACGAAATGCCCGATCAAGAGATCGAGAATAAGGTCAAGCAAATCATCGTGGACGAGTTAGGCGTTGATGAGAATGAAGTAACGCCGAATGCCCGCTTTATTGACGACCTTGGTGCCGACTCGTTGGACACGGTGGAACTGGTGATGCGCTTTGAGGAAGAGTTTGGCATCGAGATCCCTGACGAGGACGCTGAGAAGATTCAAAGTGTCCGCGACGCTTACAACTACATCGACCAGCATAAAAAATAGTGACCAGTAACAAGTGACAGGTGACAAGCAAGATTTCGACCGCTTGATCCTGTCACTCGTCACTTGTCACTTGTCACCGTTTTTCAAGGAGTCTTGATTTGGCACGTCGTGTGGTTGTTACCGGACTGGGTCTGATAACGCCGGTTGGCAATTCAGTTGAATCAACGTGGTCCGCGCTGATGAATGGTCAGAGCGGCGTGGACTATATTAAGAAATTCGACACCGAAAAGTTTTCGGTTAAGTTTGCGGCCGAAATTAAGGACTTCGATCCGCTCAAATTCATAGCAAAGAAAGAGGCGCGCAAGATGGGCGCCTTTATTCATTACGCCATTGCCGCGGCCGTGGAGGCGATGGCCGACAGTGGGCTCACTCTCAATGAATCAGGAAAACTTCCCGACGATGTTTCCGAACAAGCCGGCACATATATCAGCAGCGGCATTGGTGACTTCTGGGCGATTGAGCGCGAACACTCAAAACTTCTTGAGGAGGGGCCTGATCGAGTCTCACCTTTCTTCATCGTTTCCGCGATAGTCAATCTGGCGGCGGGCCAGGTCTCCATTCGCTACGGAGCTAAAGGACCAAATTCCGCCACCGCTACCGCCTGTTCCGCGGGCGCGCACGCAATTGGCGACAGCTTCAAAATCATTCAGCGAGGCGACGCGGACATCATGATCTGCGGCGGCGCTGAGTCGGCCATTACGCCTATGAGCGTGGCGGGTTTTGCTTCCATGCGCGCATTGTCAACACGAAACGACGATCCGCTGCACGCGTCGCGACCCTTCGAGCGCGACCGCGACGGATTCGTGATCGGCGAAGGCGCCGGCATCATGATTTTGGAAGAAATGGAATTTGCCAAGCGGCGCGGCGCGCGCATCTATGCTGAGCTGGTTGGATACGGCATGACGGCCGACGCATTTCACTTAACTATGCCTGACGAGACAGGGTCCGGCGCAATTCGCGTCATGAAGAAGACGATTAAGGACGCGGGAATTCAACCTGAACAGGTCGGCTACATTAACGCCCACGGCACCTCGACGCCGTACAACGATAAGTTTGAAACGTTGGCGATCAGGAAGACTTTTGGCGATCACGCGTACAAGCTGGCAGTTAGTTCAACAAAATCAATGACGGGCCATCTGCTGGGCGCGGCCGGTGGGATTGAAGGCGTATTTTCAGTTTTGAGTCTGCATCGCAAAGTTTTGCCGCCCACGATTAACTACGTCAATCCAGATCCTGACTGCGATTTGGATTATGTGCCCAATGTTCCGCGCGAAGCGGAAGTTGAATATGCGCTGTCGAATAGTTTTGGGTTTGGTGGAACCAATGCGGCGCTGCTGTTTAAAAGATACGATGGATGAAAAGAAGGAGACAGAATTCAGGAGTCAGAATTCAGGAGTCGGGATTCAGAAGAGAGCCGCTAATGACGTTTGCATCTCCTCGCCTTCTTCTGTCTCCTGAATTCTGTATTCTGAATTCTGTATTTTGTATTCTGACTTCTACCGCTCAATTATGAAAATTGTCGTAATGATGAAACAGGTCGCAAACAAAGATGCGATTCTGCGAATCAATAAAGAAAACACCTGGATAGAGGAAAGCGATCTGTCCTTCGAAGTGAGCGAATCGGACGGCTACGCTTTGGAAGAAGCGCTGCGCGTGAAGGAAAAGCTTGGCGGCGAAGTAGTTGTTTGTTCGATGGGACCGCAACGGGTTAAGAGCGTAATCAAAGATGCATTGGCACGTGGCGCGGATCGGGCGATTCATGTGGTTGGCGATAACCTGGGACAGCTTTCGCCTTACGCGGCTGCCAGCGCACTGGTTGCGGCGATCCGCGACGAGAATCCGTATTTGGTACTGACTGGACTGCAGTCGGACGATTACGGTTACGGACAGACCGGAGTAATCATGGCCGAACTATTGGGCATGCCTCACGCGACGATCGCCATTGAAGTTGACGCCTCTGGTGACAAACTGCGCGTCAAGCGTGAACTGGAGAGCGGCTGGTATCAATGGTACTCAATGCCGTTGCCCGCGTTGCTTACGATTCAATCCGGCATCAGCCAGATTCGTTATGCAACCCTCAAGGGCATTATGGCCGCCAAGAAAAAAGAGATTAAGGAAATCGCACCGCCTGCCGAAGTTGTAGACCGTCCCACGCATCAGCGTATTGAAAAGATTTACCTGCCGCAAAAAACAAAACAGACGCAATTGCTTGGGAACGGCGACGCGAAAGCAGGCGCAGCTGAGTTGGCGCAAAAGCTACATACAGAAGCGCGCGTAATTTAAGTGGCATAGGCTTTAGCCTGTGGTTTGGTAGAGAAGCACAGACTGAAGGAAGCTCTGATCAAATGGCTTCGACGCGTAGCGTCGGCGTGAATTTAGCCCGGTCTTTCAAGGCCGGGAAGAAGAGTCAACAAACTAGGCAGCGTCGAGTTAGCGACGCCTGAAACGGGCAAATTCAACCGTCGCTACGCGACGAGGATCGCCATGACCTGGTCCCAGCGTTAAAACGCCGGGCTAAATTCATACTCGACGCTACGCGTCGAGGACCCTTGATCAGACGTTCCTGAAGGGTGTGCTACTAAAAATTTATGAGTAACGGAATTCTAGTTTTCATCGAGCACCGCGATGGTGCACTTAACAAGACTTCACTGGAAGCGATCGCGGCCGCACAAGCTCTCGGGTCTCAATTGCAGCAACCGGTGACTGCAGTAATTCCGGGCGCTGACGTTTCCACGCTGGCCCAGGAGATTGCAGCCTACGACCTCGCGAAGGTGATTCCGGCTAAGAACGAAAAGCTGGCCCAATACACGCCCGACGGTTACACCGATGCGATGGAACACGTGGTGCGGCAACTCGATCCGCAGCTTGTCGTTTTTCCACATACTTATCTGGTGCGTGACTTCGCGCCGAAACTGGCGGCGCGTTTTGAAAAGGCCCTAATCAGCGATTGCATTCGCGCGCAGGCGTCGGGCAGCACGCTGACATTCACCCGTCGCATTTTTCTCGGCAAGCTAGACGCTGATGTTGTTTCCGACGGCGCAGCGCCGGTTTTTGCAACTTTTCAATCGGGAGCGTACCGGCCTGACCAGGCAGCAAAGGGCAGCGGAACGGTTGAGGAAATGGCGGTAGAGGTTGGCGAAATCCGAATGTCGCCCGAAGCGCCGTTTCAGGAAGTCAAGCAAGCTGTTGACTTGAGCAAGGCTGACATTATTGTCGCCGTTGGTCGCGGCATTAAGAGTAAAGACAACCTCGCGCTCGCGGAAAAACTTGCGGAAGCGCTTGGTGGAGATCTCGCTGCCTCAAGACCAATATGTGACGCGGAGTGGTTACCGATCGATCGCCAAATTGGATCGTCGGGACAAACCGTGGCCCCAAAACTGTACATAGCGCTGGGAATCTCAGGCGCGATCCAACATCTGGTTGGCATGAAAAACTCGGGTACTATTGTCGCAATCAACAAAGATCCCGAAGCGCCGATTTTTGACATAGCCGACTACGGCATCGTCGGCGATCTTTTTGAGGCCGTGCCGGTACTCACCGAAGAAGTGAAGAAGATTAAAGGCGGCGCCTGATTGTGCCGTCCTTGCAAGGCTGCGGAATTCGTCAACAACCCCTTTTCATCCCCCCATCCTTTTTGAGGCAATTACGCGCAAATCTGAGCGCAGAGCATTCTTCCGGGAGCGGCGCGCTTGCGCGTGGCAACAGACCCGCATCCGCTTGGGCGCTTTCGAGTGAATGGTCCACTTTCAAACATGGAGCTGTTTGCGACGGCGTTCCAATGCAAGGCGGGCGATCCAATGGTGCGACCCCCGGATAAGCGTTGCGAGATTTGGTAGGAAGTTATTAGCCGCGGATTTCGCGGATAAACGCGGATCAGAAAACTAAACAAGTTAGGTTCTTAGTTTCCGTGCGCTGATTCGCGTTAATTTGCGGCAAAGGAAATTCTTATCAGAGCTTTTTACAAAAGCATTGAGTGTTCAGAACCCGAGCGGCGCCAATTGCGGCTTGCCGCCGCACAGTGCGGAATGCCTATGGCTTTCCGCTGAGGTTCGCCTTAATGGCTTTTTCCTGAGGCTCAGCCTCAGGAAAAGAGGGGAGAGATCGCCGCAATCTGCGTCCCCGTGCCGCTGCGTTCCAATTGGCTTTAGGTACTTTTGGTGCAAAGCCTCTTAACAGCATCGGCGCGGTCAGTGGGCGAGCTTACATTTTGTGTTTGTGAGTGATGTCGTCCATCTTCATTTACGGTGGGCTTTTTGTTTCCGACGCAGAACCGAGATCTTCAACAATCTCATCAGGCTTCCAATCATTCCCGCGATAGACTTTGATCACCTTGCTGTCAGGGCCGATGACGGCCGTTCTGAGCGAATGAATAGCCTGCTCTTTGCCCGACTCTGAATCCATGTAATAACGCATGCCGAAATACTGCGCTATCCCTTTCACTTCATCTACGCTGCCGGATGCGAATTCCCAATGAGCGAAAGTCTCGTTGGAATATCTGCCTGTAAAGGCCGCTCCGTAACTGCGCAAGACTTTTGGTGTGTCGTATTCCGGATCAAAGCTCACGCTGAGCAGATGCGTTTTTGCATAAAGATCGGGCTGTTTTTGCAGTTCCTGGTCAATGGCTGCGAAGTTGTTGCTCATCAAAGTGCACTGGTCAGGATCAGGGCAACGCGTGTAGATGAAAGTCAAAACCAGCGCCTTGCCGCGGTAGTCATGGAGGCGAATAGCTTTTCCGTCCTGGTTAATAAGGCGATAGTCCGGAACTGGATCGCCTGGTTTTGGACCAATGCCTTCACCGCTTACCGGCGCGCCACTATCTGAGGCTTCTTTGGCTATCACCACGTCTTCTAGCCATGACTTTGCGCCGTCAACAATCAGTGTGGCGGCAATTTGATCGCCCGGGACCAGCGGAACTTCGAAAACCCACCACCAGTCTTCACCGACCGTGAATGGCATCGTCATCGCCGGCATGTAGTCTTTGATATCTTCGTGCGCGACAGTAACCAGATGCTGGTCCTTCTCAACCAGTATTACCTTGCCCTTCATGTCGTAGTGCTTCTCGGTTGCCGTGCGTGTACGCTCATGACGACAACCTGAAATGAGAAGGAGAGTAACAACGCAGAGTGCAAGAATAACTGTACTGGGTGTTTTCATTACTTTTGCCAATCGGCTGGAACTCTACGTTGTTGTGGGATGACAAATACAGAACCGGGAGCGGTAGCGACCGGGTCTGCGAAGAGTGTTCAACGTCATTGTAAGCTAGCGTGCTGGCGATCTATTAAAACGGAGATGTGTTTATCGCAATTCCGACCCAGTCGCTACCGCTCCCGGTTCTGTATTACTCGACCCACGATGCAAATGGACTCAGAGACAACCTATTGTTCCTAGTGGCCTCTGATTTCGCCAACCTGTTATCTGGCTAATAACTTGTGTGCAAATGTTTGCTGATCCCGGCTAACAAATAAAAGCGATATCGGTGTAACCTAGCACGAAAGTTCCACCGTTGTTAAAAGGACTAACCCTAAGAACATGGCGACGCAATCCATCACCAACCCCGAGCCGGCACGGAGCGCGCAATTGGTGGATGGAGCTGCCGTCGCCGCGCAGATCAAACTCGAAGTGGCGCACGAGGTGGAGCAATTATGGAAGGACCATCAAGTCAAGCCTTGTCTTGCAGCCGTACGCGTAGGCGACGATCCAGCTTCGGCGGTTTATGTAAGGAATAAAATAAAGGCCTGCGAGGAAGTCGGTATCTGCTCGGAGCATCATGCGTTGCCCGCGCGCACTGACTCCAAAGAGCTGTTGGATCTAATTGCTTCGCTCAACGAGCGCGAGGAAATCGACGGCATCCTGGTCCAGCTGCCTTTGCCGCCGGCGATTGAAGCAGACAAGATCATTGAAGCAGTAGATCCACAAAAAGACGTTGATGGATTTCACCCGCTAAACGTCGGGCGATTAGCACTGGGTAAGCCGGTATTTGCGCCATGCACGCCTGCCGGCGTCATTGAATTGCTCGATCGTTTGGGTATTCCAATCGCGGGCGCCAATGCTTGTGTGGTTGGTCGCAGCCAAATCGTGGGCCGGCCGATGGCACAGTTGCTTTTGCAAAGAGACGCGACGGTCACCATCTGTCACTCGCGCACGCGCGACCTGGCGGCAGTGACGCGCGCAGCCGACCTGCTGATAGTTGCAATCGGTCGCCCCGGGTTCATCGGCCGGGAACACATTAAGCCGGGCGCCACCGTTATTGATGTTGGTATGAACAATGTCACTGACGAAGTGATGGCAAGAAAATTATTCGGAGCCGAAGCAGAAAAACGCATTGAAACAATTGCCAAGCGGGGCTACACACTGGTTGGGGATGTAAATCCGACGGAAGCGGACGAGGTTGCCGGCCGGCGCACGCCGGTGCCGGGTGGCGTTGGTCTGCTGACCGTAGCGATGTTGATGCGGAACACACTGACGGCAGTAAAGCTGCGGAGAGAATTGAAATGAGCAAACAGTGAAAAGTAAACAGCAAACAGTCCGGAATTCGAATCTCTGTCGTTTGCTGTTCACTGTTTACTGTTGACTGTTTGCTATTTATGCTTCGAGTAGGACTAACAGGATCGATTGGTGTTGGCAAATCTTTTGTGGCTGGCGTGCTTGCTGAACTTGGTTGCCACGTGCTCGATGCTGACCTGACGGCGCGCGAAGTGGTTGAACCAAATTCCCTCGCGCTGGCAAAGGTAGTTGCCGAATTTGGGGCCGAAGTTTTGCAGCCCGATGGTTCGCTCGATCGAACGAAGCTAGGCGCGCTGGTATTTGGTGATACCCAAAGGCGCGTCACGCTTAATTCAATCCTGCATCCATACATTATTGCGCGTCAGGATGAACTGCTGCGCGAGTGGGAGGCCGTCGATCGGGACGGTATCGCAGTGGTAGATGCTGCCTTGATGATCGAGTCGGGCGGTTACAAACGTTTCGATAAGCTGATCGTTGTTCACTGCCGTCCGGACATCCAGCTGCAGCGCCTGATGTCGAGAAACAATTTGGACCTCGAAGACGCAGAGAAGAGAATTAGTGCGCAGATGGGCCAGGATGAGAAGAAGAAGTTTGCCGATTATCTGATTGATACTTCAGAAGGTTTTGATGATACGCGCCGGCAAACTGAAGCAGTCTTTGCAGCACTGCGGCAAGATTTGAATTTGCCTCGAGAACAAGAGACGAGAAGTTCAGAGTCCAGCCTTTAGGCTGCTGCTTCCGACCGCAAGCTAAAGCTTGGCCTCTAGACTACATCAAGCACAGCAACGGCATTGGACCGGCGGCTGCGATTCACAGTGATGCAAATAATTAGAAACATGCCGCCGGGAAGCCAAGCGATCCGCGCGTGCGTGGTAACTATTCTCCTCCTCACCCTGGCGTTGAGTCATGCCGGCTGTTTCCTGAACGAGAAAATCGATCCCTACTACGGGCGCGTCGCTGCGCCCGGGGGCCAACAATTCAGATGGAGCGATGGCGGCTTGCCACAGACTTTTGATCCTGCCTTTGCAGCCGCACCCCCAGACACCGACCTGGTCCGCGCAATTTTTGAGGGACTGACGGATTACGATCCGGTAACGCTAACCCCCGTTCCAGCCGTCGCCACTAAATGGGAAGCGTCCAACGGCGGGCGAGTTTGGATTTTTTATTTGCGTGAGGATGCGCGTTGGTCCAATGGCGCGGTGGTCACGGCGCAGGATTTTGTGCGCTCCTGGCAACGGACTGTGAAGCTGGGTGAACTCGCTCCCCACACGGATTTGCTGGCGAATATCGAAGGCACAGAAACACAAGCGGCAGGACCGCTATCGCCCACGCCTGAATCGGCGTCGCCAACGCCGGGAAGCGGTAACCCGCCCGCGGCATCCGGCCGCGACTCAGTGAGAGCGTTTGGAGCGGAAGCAATTTCAGACCGCGTGTTGCGCGTCAAGTTGCGTCGGCCCGACATGAATTTTCCTGCGTTGGTGGCCCATCCTGTCTTTCGCCCTGTGAAACTTGGCAGCGATACTCCACTGGGTAAGTTGCCCGCCGACGAGTTGCTATCAAACGGCGCTTTCTCGGTTGCAAGAACTGACAACGAGCGGGTTTTGCTGGCGCGCGCGGAAAATTACTGGGACAAGCAACAGGTTACCCTTGAAAGCGTGGAGTTTGTCGGGGCTCGGGATACTGAATCTGCCTTGGCTGCCTACCGCTCCGGGAAAGTCGACGCCGTAACCAATGCTGCTCTTGAACCGCTCGCAATCAAACTGCTTGCACCCTACGCGGATTTTCGCCGCACTACCTTCGGCGCGTTGACCTATTACACCTTCAACACCTCGCACGCGCCCTTTGACGACGTTCGGGTTCGTGAAGCGCTGGCAATCGCTATCGACCGCGATCGCATTAGCGCTGATGAGACCGGCGGTGCGACTGAACCGGCGAAACGGTTTTTGCCTCAAAGTCAGTCTGAAGCGCCTAAAGTCGTGGTGGGTAAATCCGAACTACTGGAAAAAGATGAGCGGCGCGCCCAGGAGTTACTAGCTGAAGCGGGTTATCCCGACGGGGAAAACTTTCCTGTAGTTCGCCTGCTCATAAATCGAAACGAGCAACAGCGCGTCGTGGCCCAGGCAATCGCAAATATGTGGCACAGCGTGCTGAATATTCAGACTGAGTTAATAATCAAAAACTGGGACGATTATGAGGCGGCAATTCGAGCGGGAGACTTTGACGTAGCGCGACGCGGCATCGTGATGCAAACAACGGATGAACTTACGAATATTCGCACCTTGTTCGGCGGAAGCTATCCAACCCCGGTCGCCAAGAACGAATTTGATCAGCTGGGCCCTGAGGCTGCCGACAAGGGCAAGCCAGCCAATGCCACAGTTACAACATCGGCTGTGTTAAGGGGCGTCGATACCGAAGCAGAAGCTTTAAATGACTTGAGCACTATGCCAATCTACTTCGCTTCTTCGTATGCGCTGGTAAAACCTTATGTGAGCGGGTTCGACGCCAACGTCCTGGACGCACCATCGCTAAAAAAAGTCCGAATAGATGGAAACTGGAAACCGCCGGCGTCGCCGTCGACTAACAACGGCCATTAGACACGGCCACCGTTCGTGACTACGATCTTGATAATGCTTTTTTGGCGTGTTAACTTCCGTCTGACATTCCCTTCAGTAATCGGTTGCCTCGGAGAACGATGGCTAGTCGTTACTACTACAAACAAATACTTGCCTGTTTAGCTCTCGTTTCGCTTGTCTTGGGATCGATTTCCTGCCGCGCGGTGGCGATCAACCCGGCCTTCTTCGGCAGCACGACGCCGCCGGCGACAAATATTCTGCGTTACATAAATGGCGACGAACCTGAGTCGCTTGATCCGCCGATCAGCTCGGGCCAGCCGGAAGCGCGCATCTACATGGCGCTATATCAGGGATTGGTTGAATACGACCCAAAATCGCTGGTTGCGACTCCTGCGCTGGCTGAACGCTGGGACGTCAATGACGACTCCTCGGAATTCGTCTTTCACCTGCGCCGGAATGCCAAGTGGTCCAATGGCGATCCGATTACAGCGCAGGACTTCATTTACAGCATTCGCCGTGCGCTGTCGCCCGAAATAGCTTCGAAGAATGCTTACCTCGCTTATACCATCAGATATTCCCAGCCATTCAATGAAGGGGCAGTATTCGTTCGCGATCCGGCGACGAATGAATACTTGCTGGAGAAAGATTTTGCCGACGAGGCGACGGTGCAAAGTGAACCCCTGAGCCAGAAGTCCATAGCGCCGGCCACGGTGGAATACCGGCCAACCGAGCAGGAACCAAAGCCCGACCCAGACACTCCTTTCCACCAGTTTATGCATTCGCCGCCGCGGCTCACCTTGCCCGGCAGCGAGAAAGCGCGCACCAGGTTGCTGGCGAGCAACGCCAAACTTCAGGCGGCAGTTGCCGGCAAAGTATTCGTCAAAGTTAAAGGTGAAGACATTGGCGTCGAAGCTGTTGATGAATACACGGTGCGCATCTCGCTGTCCCAGCCGGCGCCTTACTTTAGTGGATTGGCGGCTCATCAACTGTTCCGGCTTGCGCCGCGCAAGATTATCGAAAAATACGGCGACCGTTGGACGGAACCGGAGAACATAGTTACTTGTGGTCCATTCAAAGTTAAAGCCTGGAAACACTATGACGAGTTGGTGGTGGAACGCGATCCCATCTATTGGGACGCGGCTAACGTGCGGCTCGACGAGATCCATTTTATGGTCTCGTCAGACAATCCTACTTCCATGAATCTTTACAAGGTGGGTGAGGTTGATGCTCTACTCAATCACACGGTGCCTATCGGCTGGCTGGATGTCGTCCGACCGAAGAAAGATTACATGGACGGCGCAGAAGCAGCGATCGTTTATATTTTAATGAACGTCACCAAGCCGCCGATGAACGACCTGCGTGTGCGTCGTGCCTTCAACATGGCGATCGATAAGATCAATTACGCCAAATCCCGACGCATTACCAAACCGTTGTCAGCATTCACACCCGAAGGAATTTTCGTAGGCTACCCGCAGCCAAAAGGCGATGGCTTTGATCCCGAGCAAGCACGAAAACTCCTGGGCGAAGCCGGTTTTCCGGTTACGAAAAGAGGTGATGGTACGTTCGAATGTAAAGGCTTTCCGGTCGGCGAGGTCGATTTCTCGTTCAACACCCAAAGCTCAAACAAGGCGATGGCCGAATTCATGCAGGCACAGTGGAAGCAGACTCTGGGTATCACCGTGCAATTGAAGAGCATGGAATTCAAAACGTTTATGAACGTTCGCTCCAAACTCGAATACAAAGGCTTTGCCATTGGCATTTGGGGCGCGGACTACATGGATCCGTTTACGTTTCTGAATCTGTTCTCGACACCGACCGGCGATAATGGTAGCGGCTGGTGGGACAAGAAGTATGTTGATTTATTGGAAGACGCCAACCGCTCGCTAGACCATCAAAAGCGTTACGAGTTGATGGCTAAGGCCGAGAAATACCTGCTCGACGCACAGCCGGTCATTCCCATCGAGACGTCCTCGGTTAATTTTGTGAAGAAGCCTTACGTTAAAGGCTTGTACCCTAACGCGCAGTCACTGTACCCATGGAAGTATGTTTACATCGAGCGCGATCCGGCGAAGTGGGATTATGGTCCGCCGAGTCTGAGTGACTAGTTAAGTTCCTTCAGATGAGTTTTGTAATCTGTTAGAAGTCGTTTGAAAGATTTAACATTTGTCATTTGACATTTTTCATGGGTCATTTAGAAGCAGCTGGCCGTTATCATAAATGAAAAATGAGAAATGGTATCTGACAAATGAAAAATCTTCTCCCCAACTCCGCTAAAAATGCTCCGTTTCATTATCAAGCGTCTGCTCATAACCATCCCGACGATTCTCGTTGTGATCACAATTACCTGGGGCTTGATTCGTCTGGCCCCCGGGAATTTTTATTCAGGCGAAAAGCCGATCCCAAAAGCGATTGAAAACAACATTCGTGAAAAGTATGGATTGAACAAGCCCTGGTACGTGCAATACGGCAAGATGATGGGCCACGTTCTGCTGCTCGACTTTGGCACCTCACTCAAATACGAAGGACAATCGGTTAACGGAATCATTGCTCGCTCGCTGCCGGTGTCGTCGGCCATCGGGTTGTCAGCTTATTTACTCGCGCTGTTAGTGGGCATCACGCTGGGTTCGCTGGCTGCGCTAAAACAAAACTCAAAACTGGATTACGCGTCGATGGCGCTCGCAATGGTTGGCATCTCGGTGCCGAACTTTGTTCTCGGTCCAATCCTGGTTTTGATTTTCTCGCTGACTCTTTACTGGTTTCCGCCTGCGCGTTGGTACGGCTTTCCCAGCCGCGGCATGGTGCTTCCGGTGCTCACGCTCTCAGGTATCTACATGGCGTACATTGCGCGCTTGACTCGCGCGGGCATGTTGGAAGTGCTGCGCTCGGATTACATTCGCACGGCCCGCGCAAAGGGATTAAGTGAACGCCAGGTGGTGATGCGTCATGCGCTGCGCGGGGGATTGCTGCCGGTAGTTTCCTTTACCGGTCCGGCCCTGGCTTTTTTGTTGACCGGAACGGTCGTGGTTGAACGTCTGTTTACACTGCCGGGACTAGGAAACTATTTCATTCAGGCGTCGCTGAATCGGGACGAGCCTTTAATAATCGGGATCGTTTCCTTTATCGCAATCACGCTGCTGTTGATGAACCTGTTGGTTGACATCGCTTACGCTTATCTGGACCCGCGCATCCGATACTGAGTAGGACAGACTTTCTTGTCTGTCCTCTTGTTAGTAAGTGAAACAGTCATTGCTGACTGTTCTCGAAGTGGAAAAGCCGGACAGGCAGGAATGCCTATCCTACATATGAACGAAGACAAAAGAATTCCTGAGCCCGAAGTGATTCACACTCCGCCAGAGTTTGTGGTAGCGGAGGAAGAACTTCACACGCCGCCCGGCGAAGAAGTCATCGCGGGCACATCACTCTGGAAGGATGCCTGGCGCCGCCTGCTAAAGAATCGGCTGGCAGTGTTTGGAATGATTGTTGTGATTCTGGTGGCGGTAGCTTCTTTGGTCGGGCCGGAGATTATCAAAAGGGCGAATGGTTTTTCTCCCGACTACATTCCCAAAGACGCGGCGCTGATTAAATCGTTTCCGCCATTTACTGCGCCCGACGGCTCTTTCTCATGGACGCACCCGATGGGTACTGACAACCAGGGCAGGGACATCATGGCGCGTGTGCTGCAAGGTGGTCAGATTTCACTGATGGTCGGCATCATCGCCACCATCGTGTCGCTCCTGATTGGCGTTGCGTACGGCGCGGTTGCCGGTTACTTGGGCGGGCGCGTCGACAACTTGATGATGCGCTTCGTCGATATCTTGTACTCGTTGCCCTATATCATTCTGGTGATTGTGCTGTTGGCCATGTTTCGCAGCAGCACGCCCATGGGGCAGTTGGTCCTGTTGTTTATCGCGCTTGGCTCAGTCTCGTGGCTGACGATGGCGCGGATCGTTCGCGGCCAGGTATTGTCATTGAAGAACCAGGAATTTGTTTTAGCGGCGCGCGCGACTGGTGTTTCCACTACCCGCATCATCTTTCGCCACATCGTACCCAACACCCTGGGACCGGTAATCGTTTACGCGACTTTGACCATTCCAACGGTTATGCTTAGCGAGGCTTTTCTTTCGTATCTGGGTTTTGGCGTGCAGCCGCCACTCGCTTCGTGGGGCAGTTTGGCTTCAGACGGTATTCAGAATATTGCGATCTTCCCCTGGCAACTAATTTTTCCGGGTCTGACAATGGCGCTGACTTTGTTTTCACTAAACTTTCTTGGTGATGGACTGCGCGATGCGCTTGATCCGCAGATGCGGAAAGTGTAGTGGCACAGACTAAGTGGCACAGACTTCAGTCTGTGGCGATGGAAGGGCACAGGCTAAAGCATGTGTCACTAAATGGCATAGACTTCAGTCTGTGTGGCGTTGGAAGGCACAGGCTAAAGCATGTGCCACTAAGTAGCACAGACTTCAATCTGTATGGGCAACGAAACAGCACAAGCTAAACCATGTGCCACTAAGTAAGATGAGCAACAACGGAAATCTTCTGGAAGTCACCGATTTGCGCACCTACTTCGACACCGAAGATGGGATCGTCAAGGCTGTTGACGGCATTACATTTCAGCTCAAGCGCGGCGAAACGCTGGGCATAGTCGGCGAGTCCGGCTCGGGCAAATCCGTCACAAATCTTTCCATAATTCGTTTGGTGCCCACGCCGCCCGGGAAGATCGTTTCCGGCGAAGTCGTCTTCGATGGCCAGAATTTGCTCACCTTGAGTAATGAAGCGGTGCGCCGCATTCGCGGTCGTCGTATAGCCATGATCTTTCAGGATCCGATGACCTCATTGAATCCTTTCATGAAGGTCTCGCGGCAATTGATGGAGATGACGCGACTGCATCTTGGGCATACGAAGCAACAGGCATACGAACATGCCATTAAGATGTTGGAAACCGTCGGCATTCCCGATGCGCGGGCGCGCGCTAATAACTATCCGCACGAATTCTCGGGTGGCATGCGCCAGCGTGTGATGATAGCCATGGCGCTTTCGTGCGAACCGGAGTTGCTGATTGCTGACGAGCCTACCACCGCCCTCGATGTTACGATCCAGGCGCAGATTCTCGAGTTGATAAAAACACTCAAGCAAGCTACCGGTACCAGCGTCATTTTGATCTCTCACGATCTGGGCATTGTCGCCGGCATGACCGACCACCTGTTAGTTATGTATGCGGGAAAGATTTTCGAGCAGGCGCCGACAAAAGAGTTGTTCGCAACGCCGGGAAACCCTTATACCAAAGGTTTGCTGCGGTCCGTTCCGGATCCAACGGCCGAACAGGGTGAGCTCTATCAGATTCCGGGTTTGCCGCCGGACGTGGCGCACTTGCCGCCGGGTTGTCCCTTTGCGCCCCGGTGCAATCGCGTCGAGGAAATATGTCATCGCGAGTTTCCACCGTTTGTGCAGTTAACATCGGATCATTACTCGTTGTGTCATTTCGCGCATGAAGTTTACGAAGAGTCACGTGCGGAGGTAAGAGTAAGCAGTTCAGAGTCCAATCTTTAGATTGCTGCTGAGAAGCAGCCAACGAAAAACTAAAGACTGTATTCTGAACTGCACTGTGGCAACTCGAATAAAAGCATGAGCACTCAGGAAAAAAATCTCGACCACGTTGAGCAGATGCCGCCGCCAATTGAAAGCGGTCACGGCGATCCTTTGATCGCTATTCGAGATCTTAAGGTCCATTTTGCGCTCGCCGGCGGCCGCAGCGTGAAAGCGGTTGACGGCGTCTCGATCGATATTTACGCCGGCGAGACACTGGGCCTGGTTGGTGAATCAGGCTGTGGCAAGTCGACTCTTGGCCGCGCAATTCTGCGGCTCGTCGAGCCGACGTCCGGACAGGTTTTCTTTCGCAATAACGATTTGGCCCATCTTTCACCGCGCGAACTACGCAAGCACCGTCGCCAACTTCAAATCATCTTTCAGGATCCTTATGCGTCGCTTAACCCGCGCATGACGGTCGGTCAAATCGTTGGCGAACCGCTCGACACATTTCGCATCGCCCGAGGTAAGGAAGCGGACGAACGCGTGCAGCAGTTGTTGGAAACGGTCGGATTGAGCAAACGCTTCACTAAACGATATCCCCATGAGTTTTCGGGTGGCCAGCGCCAACGCATCGGCATCGCGCGCGCGCTTGCCGTCGATCCCGATTTCATCGTTGCAGACGAACCAATCTCCGCGCTGGACGTCTCTATCCAGGCACAGATCATGAACCTGCTGGAAAAACTCCAGCGCGAGAAGAATCTTACCTACTTGTTCATTTCTCACGACCTGCGGGCGATTCGTCACGTTTCCGATCGCGTGGCGGTGATGTACCTCGGCAAGCTGGTTGAAATAGCAGCGGCCAAAGCCATCTACGCGGATCCGCTAATGCCATATACCAGGGCGCTCATCTCTGCCGTACCAGTACCGGATCCGGTAGTCGAGGCGACGCGCCAACGAATCGTCCTCGAAGGGGATGTACCGTCACCGATAAATCCTCCGGCCGGATGCCGCTTTCACACGCGCTGCCCTTACAGGATTGAGAAGTGTAAACAAGTCGTGCCCCCGCTCGTTGAGATCAAACCTAACCATTTCGCTGCCTGCATTCGGATCAGCCCCGACCAGCCCGACATTGATAAGGTACCGCCCGGGGCTGCGCCGGGCCTCGATGCAGCCCAAAGAGTCATTAGCCAGTAAACTCCTTCAAAACCGTCAAAAAAACCCGCCTGGCAACGCGTTAAGCGCATGAAAAGCGTTTGCTATTAGTCGTTTATCAATAGGGCAAGTTGTTCTATTAGGCAGCGTTCCGTCTTGCCTGAGGTACGGGACGGGTTGTTTTGTATGGGAATTCACGAGCTAATACTGAAACAAATATGGCCAGATCAGGGCGGCGCAGGACTTTAGGAACTCAATCGGATGCCAACTCGAAAACAAGATAAGAGGCGAGCGGTCGTAAGGAAACCTGTGGCCGTTGGTGAGGACCTTGTGGAGATCATTCAGGAGCATCCCGAGGATGCGCCGCCCGGATGGCTCGAGGTGCAGGAGAAACTCGCCGACTCGGTCGGGTTATCGCTATTGCTGGTCGACGGGCGGCAACCTCCGGCAGTCGCGGCTTCCAATAACAATTCGATTTGTCACGCATTTCAATCATCGCCGGAACACGTGCGCCTTTGCGATCCATACTGCGGCGATGCGCACCGGCGTGCAATGAGTGCAGGTTCGGTGGTCCATTACAAATGCCACGCCGGGCTGGAGTGCTTCACCATGCCGGTTGAAATCTCCGGCGAAACAAACCTTGCAGCTATCGGGGGACGCGCCTTCCTTTCTGGCGCGGACTATCGCGCACTCGCTGACCGTTTCCGCGATGGCGAGCTGAACGAATTACTTGATAGGACACCGTTTGAAAACGTTATTTTCTCCGAACCCCAGCGTCTCACACAGTTGTCGGCCCGGCTGGAAAAAGCGGCGCTTAGTTTTTCTGCGCCCAGCGCCAGTGCCAGTTTAGACGTATCCACCACACCAGGCTCTGAATCAGCCAGGGAATCGGACCAGGTCCCCGTATCGGAGCAGCGTAGCCAATCTGAGCAACCGAATCAGCGGGAAACCCGGGTCGTCGTTCCCATAACGAAAGCAGCCGAAGCGTCAATCCCCGGCGATGCACAGTCCAACCTTCAACTGGAAGTGGATCGCTTGCGAGGCGAATTGCAGCACCGTGCCGAACTTGCTGAATCGCTAAAGCATTTCCTCGATCGTATCAGCTCGAACGAGCCGGAACAGACTTACGTTGCGATATTGACGCATGTGAAAAACCTGCTGCGCGCCGAACGCGCTTCGTTGATGGTATTTGACGAAGACGCAAACGAAATTGTTTTAAAGGCGGCGATTGGTCTTTCGGTACCGAGAGAGAACCTGGGCCGCGCGCGGCTGGGCGAAGGAATCGCCGGCCAGGTCATTGAATCGGGACGGCCGATGGTTGTTGCCGATGCGGCGAGCATCGGCTTGTTCGTCGCCCACGAACAACGTGACTACAAAACCGGATCGTTTATCAGCTATCCGATAACTATGCGCGGCCGAAGGATAGGCGTGCTCAATTTAACCGACAAGACGAACGGCGCTGCATTCGATGAAGTGGATTTGAGTTTGCTCGATTTAGTGGGCCCGCAGATCGCGATTGCGCTGGAACGCGCGGAATGGCAGGACCGGGCTACCCAGTTTCAGTTGATGTCGATCACCGATCCGCTCACCGGACTCCTCAATCGACGTTATCTGGAAGAACGTTTGACTGAAGAACTAAACCGCTCGACACGCTACAACTATGCGATGAGCTGTTTGATGATCGATATCGATGACTTCAAGAAATACAACGACCTGAATGGTCATCAGGCTGGGGACGCGGCCTTGAAGCTCACAGCACATTGCCTGAAGGCCGCACTGCGTTCCGCTGATATCGCCTGCCGCTATGGTGGGGAAGAGTTTTGCATTCTATTGCCGCAAACGTCGCTGACCGAAGCCGGCGTCATCGCCGAGCGCATGCGGCAGCGCGTGGCTGGGACCGATTATCCCTATGGCAAATCGCAGCCGCTGGGTGTCGTCAGCATTAGCGTCGGTATATCGACCTTTGCCCGGCACATTGATACCGCCGAGAAAGTTATCTCGGCAGCCGACCGGGCCCTTTACAACGCCAAGAGTCATGGGAAAAACCGTATCCAGCTCTACGTCGAAAATGTGACCAGCGCACCAGCTGACAAATGAGTTCCAGCCCAGAAAATTTGCGGCGCATTCTTGGCCGCGTAAAGCGTACCGAGTTTGTTGGCAGGACTGCCGAACTCGAGCGCCTTATCTCTCACGCCGCGCACGCAGAGCCGGGGCGCGATGCCGCGGGACTACTCATTCTCCTGGCGCCGCTCGCCGGTGTTTCTGAGCTACTACGCCAGGCTTATGATGAGTTATTTAACGCGCAGTCTCACGCAGTTCCCATCTACTTCTCGCTGCCGGCAAGCGAAACCACCGCTGTCAGTGCTGCCATCGAGTTCCTGAACGCTTTTCTGGCCCAGTACGTTGCCTTTCGCCGCAACGAACCATCGATTGCGCAAGCGTCCCTGACCATGAATGATCTGGTCCAGCTCGCGCCTGTAGCCGACCTGGATTGGATTCAAGGTCTGGTTGACGCTTACAAACAACAACGATTTAGCGATGACGAACGCGATCTCATTCGGTTTTGCTTTAATGCTCCACGTCGAGTGCCCTCGGCAAATCCCCAACCGTACATACTCTTCGACGCAGTTAAACTTGCAAACTACGACAACGGTTGCGTTCCGTTTGCCGGCGAGCTAATCAAGGCGTTAGCCCGCTCGCCGTTCTTCGCCCTCGCCGGCTTAAGGCGCGAGATTTCCCGTGAAGTTGAACAGGCTGGAGTCGATTCAGGCAAGCTGGAAAAACTTCGTCTCGAACCACTCGGCGAAGCCGACGCCCGCAAACTCGTGGCGTCGGTAGCGCGCCGGGAAGGTGTCGCGATCAGCGATGAAAGCCGCGATTTACTGGCGCAGCAGTTCCAAGCCAGCCCCTTTCTCATCAGTGCGATGATGCAGGCTGCTCGCGAGAAACATCTCGCTCTCAATTCCTACTTCGATTGCGAGCGGTTGTACGTTGACGAATTATTGGGTGGGCGGCTGAATAATTATTTTACGTCGTTGCTTGAACAAGCGGCGCCGGACGCCATGGACCGGCGCGCATTGATTCGTGTGCTTTCTGAAAGCCTGCCTTCAGGTCAGAATACTGCATCTTTCGCAGCCTGGACCAAACGTCTCAATTTGGGGCCCGCTTACGTCAAAAAGATTCTGCGGGTTTTGCACGCGCAGGAAATTGTTAACTGGGATGGTGAGACAGTCGATACACAACGCGGCTCGAGCGCGTGGCGAGATTTCGTTCGCAGCCGCTTCCGTTTGGATGCGCTGCGCGAACCAAGGGCCCTGGTAGTTGCCGACTTGATGTCGGCGGCTTTGATGCGGGCGCCGCAAACGGTTGCCCGCCAATTTCGTCGCAGCGCGAGCCTGCCGCTGCGAGACATGCTGCAAAAGTTCAACTATCAGCGCGTTCCCGGGGTGCTTTTCAACTATGCTGAGTTTGCTGCAGATTACAAAGGCGCGCCCACCGAAGAGATTGCGGCGCGTCTGGAAATTGATCCGCAAGCGATGAAACTG
This sequence comes from Pyrinomonadaceae bacterium, assembly GCA_051002775.1. GTDB lineage: Bacteria > Acidobacteriota > Blastocatellia > Pyrinomonadales > Pyrinomonadaceae > PSRF01. The sequence continues at coordinate 44,317 of JBPCLZ010000091.1, forward strand.
CCGCAGGTGTTCCACACGGCCTACGGTGTAGCGTTCAGCTCCGACCTCAAACAGTTTGACGAAGAAAGCTGCGTCGTCGCCCACGCCTTTGATGGCGGGAGCTATGCAAGTGAAAACGAAATTGTTTGGCTGGCCGCTAAGATTGAGAGCAAACTCGAAGCAGGTGTCGAGGCTGCCACGGCGTGGTGCCAGCGGTTAGAGAACCTGGCAAAGCGGTCCGGGTTCGTAAGAGTTCAGTTATGGTTGATTGCTAATGAGGGTTTTTCAGCGGAGGCGCTTGGAAAGCTGAGCGAGCAGGGGGCCTACACATCGAGTCGTGCCCAGTTCGAACTGCTGACTGATCAACTTTCCGAGAGTGCAAGCAAAGAGCCGGCGGCCGCCAACAATGAATATGTTTTCATTCTGCCAATGGGCGCGGATAACGAGCTGCTGGCTGCAGCGACTGCTGAACAGATTGCCCGCCGCTTGAACTTCCGCCCGGAGGCAATCAATCAAATCAAGACTGCGGTTGTCGAGGCCAGCATCAACGCATCGGAACACAGTCTGAGTCCCGATCAAAAAATTTATCAGCGTTTTCGCGTCGAAGATGATAAATTGGTGATTACTATTTCCAGTCGTGGCATCTTGCCGGCGACCATTGAAGCAAGCAACGCGACACGCGCCGGCACAGAGGCAGGCGGCGATTTGGACCAGCGGCGCGGCTGGGGACTCAAACTCATGAGAACGTTAATGGACGAAGTCGAGTTTGAGCGCGTTGACGAAGGCACAAGTTTGCGGATGGTAAAATATCTAAGGTCGTAGTATCACAGACTTTAGTCTGTGCATTGTAGGAAGCGGTATAGACTTTTAGTCTGTGCGTTATAGGGGGTGGCATAGACCTTAGGCTATGCTACTAATGTGATGGCGTGGGCAGGCACAGACTAAGTCTATACCACTAACGAGGTCGATGGCAGAATTCCAATCCAACATTCGCTCGCACATCGTCGGCACTACTGCTGTCGTTTACGCCAGCGACTACCTCAACAAGCTGACCGGCGAACGAATTGAGCGCGAATGCAAGAAGCAGCTTGATTCAGGCGCGCGCGCGCTCGTAATCGACTTCAGCGACACCGAGTTGGTCAACAGCATTGGCATATCCATCCTGCTGGGCATCATTGACATCGCCGAAAAGAGCGGCGCGCTCGTTGTCTTCTCGGACGTGAATAACGAGACGGCGCAGTTGTTTGAAATGCTCGGTCTTACGCGACACGTCGTGCTGGCCAAGGACGAACAGGAAGCACTCACCACTCTCTCCACCAGCATAGCAATGGGACACTGACGGAGGCCGGAGAACAAAGATCAGAGGTCAGGGGTCAGAGATCAGAGGTCGGAGAAGAGGTCAGAGATCAGAGGTCAGAGAACAGCAGTCGGTTAGATTTCTGAAGTTGTTTCGAGCTATAGTTAATATGCGACTAGGCATTCTGATTTCTGACTTGATCTCTGACTTCTGATCTCTGACTTCTGTTCTCTGACCTCTGTCTTTATGGAGTCGAACACCCAAAAACTGATTCACTCATTCGGCGCACTTGCTGACTTGGGCCAGGAGGTTGCGGACACCGGCGACTTCATGGAGATGGTGCGGACGTCTCTGCATCTCCTGCTCGGCACGCTTGCGATCCGTCGCGGGGCCATCATTGAGTGCCCGACGCATCTGCTGCCGGAAGACAAGAGCACAAACTTGCTTGCCGTTTGGGGCCTTGGTGAAAATTATGAGCCACACTTTGACGTTGACGACGCAGATCGCGAAACGTTTCTAAAGGTCGACGGGGGCGCGCTGCATATTTCGGGATTAGTCCAAAGTCCAACGTCCAATGTCCAAAGTCCTAAATCCGAAGTCAGTACCTCCACGCCAATCTTTTCAGATCGCTACGCCACAGAACTCCAGCAGCAGGGGTTCGATCTAATCATTCCCATGATCGTCCGTGGCGATCTTACCGGCCTGGTCCTTCTCGGCGGCAAGGCCAGCGGTGAGCCTTTCAGTGCCGACGATCTTGAGGTTATTAAATCAATGGTCCGGCACATCGGCGTAGGCATTCACACCCACCGGTTACTGGGGGAAGTGAAGCAACAGGTAGTCGAGAACCGGCGCCTTTACGAAGACCTGCGCGCTATCTATCGCGATACGGTGCGCGCGTTTGCCGCTGCCATCGACATAAAGGACAAGTACACGCAGGGGCATTCCGAGCGCGTCGGCAAATACAGCGAGATCATCGCGCGCGAGCTGGGTTTCGGTGAGGAAGAAGTTGAAGGCATGGCCATCGCCGGCTACCTGCACGACGTTGGCAAGCTGGTGGTGGAGCGCGACATCATCAACGCGCCTTACCGCATCGATGCCAAGCAATCAAGCGAACTCAATCGCCATCCTGCCGCCGGTTTTGAGATCCTGTCGCCAATTCATCATCCCTATGCCGACATTCCATTGATGGCGAAGTACCACCATGAGCGCATGGACGGCCGCGGCTATCCTGATGGTTTGACCGATCTACAGATTCCCTTGGGCGCGAAGATTGTGACCCTCGCCGATTCGTTTGACGCGATGACGACTGACCGGCCTTACAAGACGCGCCGGACCTTTGATGAAGTGATCGCTGATTTTAGACGCAACACCGGCTCGCAATTTGATCCGATTGTTGTCGCTGCATTCTGCCGTGCGTTGTTAAAGGAATTAAATGGTGGAACTAAAGAACGCCGCTTCCACAAGATGCTTGGTAAGAATTACCTCGACGCCACCAAAGACATCCCGCTCCTAAAAGAACTCCTTGCCGAACTCGATCCGAATACTAAGGCCGCCGCCGCCGGCGGTTAGGCCATTACTCTGAGCAGCTTCGCAATGACGCCTATAGCTTGGTAGCGTTCTTCTGTAACAAAATTACTCGGGCTGACCGCGTTCGCGACTCGATTAACGACGCGGAGCGATCTCATTAGCACCGTGGCTTCAGCCGGTGATCCGTGATGCAAGAAATTTTGTAAACCGTTTAAACGGTTTCCTCTTCACCGGCCATCGCCTCTCAGATCGTCCCGTGATACAACGCCCCTCATGTCAAAAAAACATTCGTACTCCCGTTGCTGGCTTCACCTGATCTGGACCACCCTTGATCGAGAACCGAGGCTAACTAACCCCCCCGCCGCAAAGGTTTCCCGCTTCCTGTCGAACTACTCAACAGGAAAGGGGATTTACGTGAAGATTAACTACGTCAACCCAGAACACGTTCACACATTGATTGATCTTCCAACCAACAAATGTATTGAGGAAGTGATCCAGTTATTCAAAGGAAGTTGTTCGCATTGGATAAACGAAGAGGAGTTGTTACGCGGGAGGTTCGGCTGGGGGCGCGGCTACGGGGCGTTTTCGGCTTCGCACTCAGACATTGATCGAGTCGCGGCTTATATTGCCGGACAGGAAGAGCATCACCGGAAGAAGAGCTTTTCGGAGGAGTTTGAATTATTTGTGAAGAAGTATGGATTGGAATGGCGTGAAGACTAAAACCGTTGAAACGGTTTTAGGACCTTGCAGCGCATCTGGTCACCGGGCTGAAGCCACGGTGCTAATGAGATCGCTCCGCGTCACAAAAAACTCTGTTCCACTAGGTGGTGATTCGAATAATGTCGACCATGAGAATTCCTTTCTGCGGCTTTATCGCGGCGAGACCCGCCGCTAATTCTGAGGTATCGTTCGCTACCTAGGCTGAATCCTGATAATGAAGTTGCAGATGGCAATCTTTTGATCGGGCATTACCTCAGCGCGCTCTTCCCGTGGCAGATCGCGGCCGGCAACGCTGGTGGGGTTGCGGCCCTTTGAGACCAGCCAGTAGCGGCCATCGTTTTCGCGCGTGAGGATTGCATGCACGCGACTCACTTCCGGATCGCCCTTCAACGGCAGATCAACCGTGATCGTTCGCGAGCCGCGGCCAATTGTTATTTCAGATTTCGTAATCGGGACAACCGACTCGCGCACGCCGTCCTTCCAAACCTCAACTGTATACAGCTCCTTGACGCGCGGGCGTACAACGGTTGATTCATTCTGTTCACCGGCTCCCGTGTCAGTTGAGCTACCGTCAGCGCGTTCGCGTACGGTGTCACCCAGGTTAACGCCGGCAGATGCGCTTGGCTGCGCAGAGACCCGGGGTGTTACCTGCGTATGGCCGCTCTCGGTTTCATCCCAAACACCCTGAACGCGGAACTGCCCTTTTTCCAGCGTGCCATCAACGCGCAACTCTACGGCAAATGACTTCGCTGCCAGCTCAGTGTGGCCGCTCAACTCACGCGCGCGTTCCGAAAGCACGTGATACAAGCCCTGCTCGAGACCGCGACGCTTGTCGCCCTGCCAATCCTTGTCGTCGTCGTTGCTGAGGTAGACGATGTACTCGCGCGGAATGTAGGTTGGACCACCGGGCGGCGTGAACATTTCGCGCTGCATAACAGCTTCAACTTCGCGCGCAATTTTTACGAGAAACTCTTCCCAGATGCGGCGCGGTTTGGCGTGTTCATCCGCCGACTCGACCAGGTCTTCGCCGGTCTCACCATCGATCCATTTTCTTATTGATTCTATTAGGCCCATTGTTGGTAAATAGTAAATGGTAAATAGTCTATTTGGAGTGCGCCGGCTTGACGGCGCTTTCGTCTCCGCAATCAAGAAGCCGCTTCAAATCAATTCAGACGCTGGCGCAACCAAAAGCGGCGTCAAGCCGCCGCAGTCCAAATTAATCCAACCTAACAAACCTCTTGTTTATCCAGCCGCGGTCGGAAGTAAACGGATCGGCTTTGGCTCGTCCGTGTTGCAGCACCTGCACTTCGTACCAGTTCTCGGTCGTGGACAGAATTTTAACGCGTGATCCGTTTTCTGCCATGCCCACTGCCGGGTTCGCAGCACCCGCACCCGACCGCAAGTTCACATCCGTTGTTGTAACACCTTCGCGTCCAATTACAAAAAGGTCACCCATGGCCGGCAAACCAACAAACGGATTCCAATGCGACGTAACATACTTGTGCGTCGCCAGCAGCATAAGTGAGAACGCGGCAATCAAAACCGCCGCGACAATGTACGCGCGCTTTCGCTGTGTCGCCACCGGCCGGCGTGCGGAAACTTTTTTCCTGGTGGTCGTTGATGGCTGTGGCTTTTGCCTTGGCGCGAGCTGTTCGGGAACACCCTGGTTTTTATGAGCCTGTGCTTCGGCCACCGGCACTACGATTTTCGGCCGGCGTTGAGCTTCGGCAAAGGCCAATGCTGCAGGCGAAGTGACTGGGACGAAATGAGCTTGCGGTGCGGCTTCAGGAAACTCATCGGGCTCAACCGCGAGATCAGCGCTTGGTTTGCGTCGCGCCTCGGCGTTGGTTTCGCTCAACACCCTCGTTGGAGGCAGCGCCGCATCTGAAAGCTCATCCCAAAATTCCTGTACCGTTTGATAACGCCTCTCCGCCCGCGTTTGCGTTGCCTTTTCCAGCACTCGCAGTATGGGTTGTGACCAGAAGTGGTTGCTGATCTGAGCTGGTAGCTCACTAATCGCGTGGCGGGCAAAACGTCGCGGCGACTCACCAGCGAGCAGCGTATAGGTTGTCTTGGCCAGCGAATAAATGTCCGCGGCGGGCGTCAGGTTTTCTGTATTGATCACGAGCGCGCCGGTATCCAACTGGCCGGTATGGACCAGGGGGTTGTGTTCCGGCGCCGAGTAGATGTTTGTGCCCACGCGCGTGATGGCGCCTTCGGTTGTGTCCAGGCGCGCCACGCCAAAGTCGGCGATCTTCACCACCTGGCGATCTGCAGTTAACAATAAATTCTGCGGTTTGATGTCGCGATGAATTACACCACACTCATGTGCGTGCGCCAGACCGGAACAAACCTGTTCGAGATAGAACAGCGTCTTCTCTATGGTTAAAGGCTGATGGCGAGAGAGCGCGGACATGTCGCCACCCGATAAGTACTCGAGAACGATGTAATGAAAAGTAGTGGTGGCAAGATCGATAGCAGTGCCATGGCCCAGGCGGCTAATAATGTTTGGGTGACGCACGCGATCCAGCGCGACTGCTTCATTCTGAAAATTGGTAATTAGCGTCTGTTCGAGGTCGACATCAGGCGTGTCCTGAAGAAACATGTTCAACGCTTTGATGACCACCGTCGTCGGCGCGCCCTCGGGGGCAGCATTGTCATGCGCCACATAAATTTCGGCGTAGCTACCGCGCCCAAGGCATTCAAGAACGTCGTAACGACCATCGAGCCGGCTTTGTTGTAGCTTCAGTTCTGGCATCGTTCGCGCTTACGTTTTTCGCGTTCTGTTTGATGCGGCGCGGCGAATTGAGGGCTAGGGGGTTGGTTGTGAACCGGCGGGAGAAACGGTTGCGGGGGGCTTCTGAATTGTTTCCTCGAAATGCGTCAACGCGGCCGGCCGGTCTTTCTCTGACTTTAACGCGACCGCGGCCAGGCCAAGCATCGCCTCTCTGCGCAACGTCATATTTTCCGGCGAGGCACTAGTGTTGGCCCGCGCGATCACAGCTTCAAATGCCTTTGCCGCTTCTTCCGTATTTCCGGTCAGCAGGGAAGCGCGCCCATAAAGATACAAAAACGCGGGCTCAGTAGAATCGAGCGGGTTTTGAACGCTTTGCCGCGCCAAATCATTTTTAGCGGTTGTGGCGAGCCACGCACCTGGGTCGCGGTCAACTTCGCGCCGCGCAGTTTCAAAACCGGAGAATGGGTCTGCCGGCGTTGCAGTCGCGGTCGGTGAAGCCGGCGCGGCAATTTGATTATCCGAATCGATATACGGGATCGGTCCCTTGTATTTTCGGCCGCCATAAAAAGCTGCGGCCAGCGCTCCGAGAACCAGCAGGAACAGAATGAACCGGCCGGCGAAATTACCACCACTCGATTTTTCCAGCGGTCGTTGAGAGTCCGAGTAAGACGCTTCAGAGTTGACCGGTTCTGCTCCCGCGGTAGCGCCAGCGGGAAACGCCTTTCGCGATGCCGGCACAAAGACTGGTTCCGCTGCATCCCGCGCTTCAATTCTTCGAGCGGCAACCTCGGCTTCCGGTGTCAACGTCTCGTCCATGTCCGCGCTGCGCGCTCTGGCGGAGATGGCATCGCCTACTCGGACCACCACTGCGGTCAGATTATCTTCGGCCCCGCGTTCGTAGCATCGTTCTTTCAAGACCGTGCAAAGCGTTGCTAGATCATCGTTGAGGATCATCAACTGGCGCAGCTCATAGTCGGGAATGTGGCGGGTTATGCCGTCGGTGCAAAGCAGAAATTGAGTGCCGTCTTCCACCTCCATCACTTTCATATCAACTTCAACACTGTCCTCGGCGCCAAGCGCGCGACTGATAATGTTCTTGCTTGGGTGGTTGGCGGCTTGTTCAGCGGTCATGCGACCCGCGCGCACCTCTTCCTCGACTACCGAGTGGTCTTCAGTTTCGCGCAGCAATTGGCCGGTCGGAGTGAGACGGTACAAACGCGAGTCGCCCACGTGGCCGATGGTCGCAATATTGTTTTTGATATGGAGCGCGACGATGGTGGTAGCCATCATTGCAAACTTGACATGCTCCTGGGCCATCTTGTGAATCGACGCGTTGGCGCGTTGAATCGCAAGCTCCATTAAGTCTTCAATGTCGGCTTCATCTTCCTTGTGACGAAACGCTTCATCGAGCACTTCAATCGCAGTCTGCGACGCGACTTCGCCGGCTTCGGCGCCGCCGACGCCGTCGGCTACGGAAAAAATAGCGCGCTCGGCGTCCGCCAGAAACGAGTCCTCATTAAGCGGCCGTTTCTCGCTTAAACCGCGATCAGTGACGGCTGCGGATTTGAGTGACAGCTCAGGCGCGCGATGATTGATGGGTTGGCTCATTCAACCGCCTCCAAATTTAGTGGCGACGCAGGCACGCCGGGCGAGGGCTTGGCGAGCAATTGGTCGCGCGCATTTCGATGAGAAAAAGCCATTAGCATACCTAACATCGCAAAGCTGGTAACCAGGCTGAATCCTCCATGACTAACGAAAGGCAAGGTAATACCGGTCATCGGCAAAGCGCGCAAGATGCCGCCGATATTAACGAGGGCCTGGAAACCCAGGAAAGCTGTTAGGCCGGCTGCGCAAAGCTTCGTAAACATATCACGCGCGTCGAGAGAAGTACGAACTCCGGCAACCACCAGAACAATCACCGCCAAAAAAATGATCGCGCCGCCGGTTAGACCAAGCTCCTCGGCAATCGCCGCGTACACATAATCCGAGTCGGCGATGGGGATGACTTCAGGAAAGCCCAGGCCCAGACCACGGCCTGTGGTCTTGCCGGAAGCAATGCCGAAAACGGCCTGGGCCGGTTGGAAAGCCAGCTTATCAAACCAAACATCGACGTTAACAATCTTCTGCATTGCCGGACTCTGCTCGGCAAGTTCTTTAAGCTGCTGATCGCTGTTAACAGCTTCCTGGTAATCCTTCTTCCACCAGGAAACTTCGGGTGATGGAGGATCGAAACCATCAAGCCATAAGTGAAATCGTTGTTGAATTCGCGCCGGCAACATCGTTTGAACGGGACGAGCAATGGTCGGCAGAAGCGGCACTCTCTCTTGCACGTCTCGCGGCAGCGCGCCAACCACGAGAATACTAATCACCAGCAACACCGAGCCAACGAACAGCAGCAACTGCGGCCAGCGCCGCACGGCTACGAGATAAAGTGTTGTGTATGCGCCGCTGAAGATCAGCATCTGACCAAAATCTTTCAGCGCAAAGAAGGGAACGAATGGCAACATCGCCATCACAAGCAAAGGCACTACATCACGCGCGCGCGGAATGCCCCAGTAAGTTTCGCCAAGGTCCTTATAGCGCGCGGTGAGAATACCCGCGAAGCCGAGTAGAAAAGGAATTTTCGATGGCTCCCACGGCGTCATGTTCCCCAGTGCTTTGCCGCCGCTGGAAGTGACAACCGCCGCTGCCAACGGCACCAGCGTCAGTAGAACGACGATGAAACTATTGCGCTGCAGCCACAGCAAAAAGCCATCGCGAATACAGAACATGTAGGCGACACCAAAAGCTAGAAACGAAAAGATTGGGATCCAGGTGTAACTGGAAGTTAATGCGTCGCCAATTGAATAGGTTGATGGGCGGCGCGGCAATTGGTTTATATCGATGGACGATGCTGGCGTCGCCGGCAGGCCCATCAACTGTTTCTTGGCTGGATCATAGTTCTCGATGATGTAACGCGTTCGCAGTGCCTCCATTTTTTGCGCGCGCGCCGCTGATTTGTTGCGAGCGTTGTACTCAGGATCGCTGTAGAGCCGGTATTGGACCAGCATGCCGATAGAGAACAACAGGACTGCGGTAGTAAAGAGAATCCATTGCCCACTGTAATTCATCACGCGCGATAGCCAGATCAGAATGGCTAACAGCGGTATGAACATCAGGAGGTCTCGCACCGCGCCGATGGTGGAGGTTTCATAACCACGCAACAAACCGCCACGATGAATCGCCCAGTAGCCCGCGATCTCGAAAAGGAAGATCAGCAGGATTACTAAAAGATGTGATGATGCGCGATTCTTCATAAAGCAGAGATCAGAAGTCAGAAGTCAGAAAATCAGAAGCACCATATTGCCCAGTCGACCGTTGATGTCGTTTCAGGGTGTTGGCGTTGCTGCCACGCGCGGCCTGCGTCGAGCGGGGGCCTGGCGTTGGCTTGGTGGCTGACTGATCGGTTGGCCCCTACCCGCCCCAAAATAGCCAAGGTCCTTTGCCTTTAATACCAAAGCCGCTGCGATTGGCGCTGCTGATTTCGATCCATACCCACCACCCTCAACGATAACCGCCATCGCGAGTTGGGGCCGCTCGAGCGGAGCAATGCATAAGAACCAACCGTCAACCCGCGGATTCTCTTCATCCATGATCGTCTCTTCGTACTCACGAATAATGTTGCCCTTGTTGTCCTTTTCGACCCGGTGCCGTGTCTTCGGTTCTCCGGTTTTTGGATCGTAGACTGGTACAACTTTTTGCGCCGTGCCTGTTTTACCTCCGGTAGTAATGCCGGCTGCCTGCACCGGCGCAAAAACTCCGCGCGCCGTCCCACTGGAGCCGCGGGTAACACGGCCCATGATGCTGCGCATGGTGGCGGCTACTTGTGGCGTCATCACCTGCTTGAACATTTCCGGCGGGCGATTGAACTCAATCTTTGGCTTCATCAAACGTCCGTCCATGTTTGCAATCGCCGCCGCCGCCAGCGCCATTTGAAACGGCGTCATCTGGCCCGCGTATCCCTGACCGTAACCGATCAGCGCCAGATCGTATCTGGTCACTCCTTTACCAGTAACAATGGTGGCCTCTCGTGGCGCCAGCGCGCGTTTCACGGCTTCGCTGCTGGCGTTCCAAAGCTCCGGTTCTTTTCGACCGCGCAAAGCTTCCGTCGGCGTGTCGTAAGTGCCAATGCCCAACAACTGTGCTGCAATCTTCAGTCGTTCGGCCCCAAGCTTCACGCCCATTTGCGCGAAGTACTGATTGCAGGAAACTTCATAAGCCAAATCAATGCCGATGCGTCCGTGCACCTCGCCCGGGCCGCCGTCGTCGAAGATCACGTTCGCGCCGGGAGCAGCGTAATAGCCGCCGCCACTACAGGTGAACGTTGTGTTCTGTTCACCCGCAAGAAAGGCGGCAGTCATAGTCACAGTTTTGAAAGTTGATCCCGGAATGTAATACGCGCCGAGCGCGCGACTTACTAAAGGACGGTCGCGTTGGTTGGCTTCGAGCTTAATCCAGGTGGCTTCGTCTTCAACCTGCTTCAAGCTATATGACGGCTCGCTGTAAAGCGCCAGTACTTCGCCAGTCTGCGGATTCAGCACCACAACAGCGCCGTGTTTTCCTTTCAACTGATCCACTGCGGCCTGTTGCAAATCGCGATCGATCGTCAGGCGAACATCGGTATTACCTTTGATGTTAATGGTGTGGCCCCGGGCCACGTCGAGCGCTTCAGGAAGCGCGCCGCTTTGTGTGCCAAACAGCGCGCGCTCAAGCCCTGGATCGCCGCGATCGGAACCAAAGAGGTGGGCCATTGCCTGGTCCATCGGGTAATCGCGAAAAATGTTGCCGGTAGAATCACGGCGGTACAACGCCAGGGCGCTTTCCAGTTTGCCGCTGCGATCCAACATCCAACCGCGCAAGGTTGACTCCGAGAGACGGCGATTCCGCAGATCTTTGTAGCTCAGTTCCTGAAACTTTACGTTTCTCTCGGCCGCGTAGTGGGCCCAGTAGATATGGAAACCGAAAAAGCTGGCCGCGAGGAAAATGAATACCCAACGCAGCGCGCGCAGGCCGCGATTGGTTGAGGTTGAACCGAGACGGCGCTGAACTGCTTTGGGCAAGTCTTCAGCAACCGCCAGTGGAGTGATGACGCCGCGGCGACGATTTCTGAAAAGCGACGCGAGCAGGAGCAATGCTAGTAGCGACAGCCCGGCGAGATAAATCAGCGTCAGAATTGCCGGCATTCTTTCTGGCACAATGACGGATGGGGCGGGAGTGGCCGATTGAAAGAACAGGAGAAGTATCATCGTCATTCGTCGTGAATCGTAAATCGTGAATCGTAAATCGTCGTGCTTACGACAGTTTGGCTCGCTATTAGACGCATCTCCAATTTACGATTGACCATTTACGATTTACTTCCTGTTATCAACTCCGGCGAAACCTGACCTCGACGTCGCCAAAGCCCACCACATCGCCGTCCACAATCTGCCGCGCTTCGCCATAAGAAATCCTGCGGCCATTTATAAAAGTTCCATTTGTCGATCCCGTGTCGGCGACTAGTAGGGTTCCTTGTTGGTTCATCAACAGCGTTGCGTGAATTTTCGAAACACTCCCATCGTGCAAGGAAAGTTCGTTGTCAGTCGCGCGACCCACATTTAGCCGACGGCCGCCGGGTTTAAAGGCAAGCGGGACTTCGCGCGTGCCGTTGTTCATGGTGACGCGCGCCATCACACCAATGTCAGGAATTGGCGGCACTCCTTTTGGCGGAGCAGGCAAATGCTGCGCTCGTCTTTCTTCATCCTCGCGCCGAAGTTTTTCTTCAAACTCGCCAAAAGTAGGATCCACTGTTATGCCGCTGGTAAAGATGTCAACTTCTGTTTCGACTTTTACCGGCGCCAGCAGCCGGTAGCGATGATCGTTGATGTGGTCGATGGCAGCAGCCAGGACTTCAGTCTCGAGATCTTCAATTATTTCGCTTGGCGCTTCCGAGTGTGTTCCCCATTCGACTTTCAGTTTCAGGTGGTGAGGAGCAATGCGGCCGCTGCGTCCTTCGTCGCGCACGCGGTCATCAATAAGCTTCTTCATGCGCTCAATGAGTTGTGAAGTTGTGAGACCACCTTTCGGCGCGATGGTGCGCCCGAATTTTCGATCTACAACTTCGCCCATGCTTTCCAGCACCCGCCGCATCAAGCGTTCGGGCAGGGCTTCTTCGCGCTTCTTTTTCTTTGGTTGGTTTGCTTCTTCTGCCATCGGTGCAAAAAACGCAGCTCCTAACGCTGCGCAAGACGAAAGCTAAAATGCTCGGAAACGAGGCTATTCTACTTTAAACTCAACTTTGGGGAAACAAATGGGGATGGTCGGTGGTGCCAATTCAGTTTTCTCTGTGCGTCCTTTGTGCCCTCTGTGTCTTGCTCCGTGGTGAATCTTTATCAACGATTACTCACCACAGAGACACAGAGGACACTGAGGACGCACAGAGATCATTTCAAAGGCCGAGTCTGGACATTCCCATTTTCACTTTGATAGCAAGGTGATCTCTTTGCCGGGCAGCCTCGTAAAGTAATACGCCTGCCGCCACCGACACGTTCAAACTCTCTACCGGCGGTCGCATCGGAATTTTTACAGCGGCTCCCGCCATCTCGATCTCCGCGCGCGTCAATCCACTTGTTTCCGGACCAAGAATTAATGCGCGTGGGTTAGTCCAATCCATGTCGTTGTAGAGCGTCGCTGCATCCAGATCGGCACAAACGGTTTTGATGTGATGTTGCGAGCACCAGGCGATCACCTCTTCGTAGTTGGGCCGAAACCAGATTGGCAAACGAAAGGCTGCCCCCATTGCGCCGCGCAAGGCTTTTGGCGAAAAAGGATCGGTAGCGTTTTCAGTGGCAATCGCGCCCGTCACGCCAGTTGCTTCAGCGGTGCGCAGTATCGCCCCCACGTTGACCGGGTTGGTGATCCGATGCATTACGACCACCAACGGCGTTTCGCTTTGCCGCCGGGTGAGATTTTCTTCCGTCATCTCTGGCCGCGCGGCAAGCATGACAATGCCCTGCGGTGTTTTGCTATACGAGATTGACGCCAGCAACTTTTCGCTGACTGACGCCACGCGCTCGCTGGCCAGTGCAAACCTTTCAATTAGTTCGGCGGGCTTCGGTTTCTTCGCAAGCTCTTCGGAGAAAATCAGCGCGTGAATTGGTAGGCGAGAGTTCACCGCCTCTTCGCATAGGCGCAGACCTTCGACAAATATCATTTCCTCTATTTTGCCGTCGCGGACCGTCCGCGCGTCGCGCAGCAGGGAATTGTCTTTACTTGTGATGCTGTCAATCATTTGCCAAAGAGTAAGTCAATTACAGCAATTCAAGACTGGAAAGACACTGAAGCAGTTTGAGCTCACGTTTATCCAGAGATGTTCAATGTCTCTCATTGCAGTGGCATGAGGTCAGTACCACTAAGGATTATGTTTGCTTCGCTCCGCGTCTCATTCATCTGACAGACACCTCAGCCCAAATGGGCCAGTGGTCCGAGACGTTTAATGGCCGAGCAACACCCCAATTTGTAATCTTCAAGTCGCGATAAAAAATCCAATCAGCGTGCAAACGAATTCCCGCGCCTCGCCAGGTGGGTGTGCCGGTGGGAATAGGCGTTTTAAATCCATGGCTTTCCATGAAAGCCTTTGCTTCCGAACATTTTTGTCGCGACAAGGTATTGAAATCCCCAACGACCAAAGTTGGACCCGAATGTTTGTACGCTTCCTCAGTTAACACTTCGAGCTGTTCCAGTTGCCCCCCGATCGCCGCATGCGGATCGACATGCGCGTTAACGATTCGCAACTTCTTATCGCCCAGGCAAACGGTACCAGCAATCGCAAGCCGTGGCCGCCAGGGACACTCATGCCATGGCAAATCGATTCGCGTCAGTTCTTCAAGCGGCAAGCGACTAAGCAAGGCGACGCCGGTATCGCCCAAGTCGTTTAAATCAATTTGTTCTTCAAAGTCGAGCCACCACTGCCGCGCGACCGGTGGTTGTCCGCGCGGAATACCCGCAGGCGCGTGTACCCAGGACATCTGCAGCGCTTCGGCCAATTCGCGTGCAACGTGATGGCCGCCTGCCCGACCGGTTTGTTTATCCGCTTCCTGCAAAGCCAGCACGTCCGGGAAGGGCATTAGTTTCGCTGCAGTGAAAACTTCGGCTGCATAGCGAATATTTTCACCAATTTGATTTGCGCGGTTCGCTTTTCTGATTATGCCTGCTTTGCGTAGCAGTCCGGTGGATATCAAAAAGCGGCCAACGGCATAGCGAATGTTGTATGATGCGAGAACGAGTTTCGACTCGTCGCGTTCGCTAATTTCCCGCGGTTGGAGATCGCTAAACTCAAGTTTTTCAGAATCTTTCAGCGGGGGAATCGCGTTAACCATAACGGCTTATCTTTACGCGAAAGGGTTCCGAACGCCAAATCGCTATCGTATCGCCGCCAACAAGAGAAGTCCCGACAACAGGCGCAACTAAATCGAGCAGAGAAAAACAATAATCACCGCGCCCACTTCCCGACACCATATGATTCGAACTGTAATCGCTGTAATTGATGACATGTTTTTGGCCTCGAAGGTTCGGGCCACGGCTAAAGCGCTGGGAATGCTAGCTGTGTTTCCGCGCGGACTCGAAGCTCTACGTCACACGATTGAAGACAGCATCCCCACCATCATTGTCGTGGATCTACAACACGCCAAGCTCGACCCGATTGCGCTCGGTAGTGAGTTAAAAAGCAAAGACGGACTGGCTGATATTCCGGTGGTGGGTTTTTTCTCTCACGTTGAGGCCGAACTACAGAGGAAAGCAGTAAAGGCGGGATATGACCACGTGATGCCACGCTCCGTATTCTTTGGAGAGCTCGCAAATATTCTATCTGGCGAGACGAAGCAAGCGTAATTCAAAGGTCGTGGACTGGTTTCGTAAAAACGAAATTACGGCCTCAACCAACCGGCGCCGGCGCAATGACTTCGTGAATGGCGCGCACTTCACTAACAAGCCGTTCGTATTGATCAAGTGTAAGCGTCTGTGCGCCATCGGAAAGCGCGTTGTCGGGTGAATTGTGTACTTCGACAATCAGGCCATCGGCTCCTACAGCAACACCCGCGCGGGCCAGCGGGGTCACCATATAGTTCTTGCCCGTGCCGTGAGACGGATCGACGATCACCGGCAGATGTGAGACGCGCCTGATAGCGGGTATCGCGGCGAGGTCCAAAGTATTTCTGGTGTGCTGTGAAAACGTGCGAATGCCGCGCTCGCAAAGAACAACTTGATAGTTGCCCTCCGCCATTATGTATTCCGCCGCCAGCAGCCATTCATCCAATGTTGCCGACAAGCCGCGTTTTAGCAACACCGGCAAACTTGATTTTCCCACTCGTCGCAGCAGCGTAAAGTTCTGCATGCTGCGCGCGCCGATCTGAATCACGTCTGCGTAGCGCTCAACCAGGTCAACGCCCGGCTCATCTAACGCTTCGGTGACAATCTTCAAGCCGTAGGTGTCGCGAACTTCCGCGAGTATTTTTAGGCCGTCTTCCGCCAAACCCTGGAAGGCGTATGGCGAGGTGCGGGGCTTGAAGGCGCCGCCACGGAAGAAGCGCGCGCCGCTGCGCCGGACAACTTCCGCGACCGCTAGCGCTTGCGCATGACTTTCAACCGCGCATGGCCCGGCAATGATGGTCAACTCGTCGCCGCCAATCGTAGCGTCGCCAACACGGACGACAGTCTTTTCCCGGTGCATGTCGAGTGTGACGAGTTTGTAGGGCTTGCTTACGCGAACGGCTTCCGCGACACCGGCAAGATTTTCGAAACGCGCCGGGTCAATCGCCCCGGGATTCCCAGTAACGCCAATGGCGGTTCTTGAAACGCCAGCCATCGGATGCGCTTTGTATCCCAAATCTTCGATGACCCGCACAACCGCCTCGACCTGGCTGTCCGTGGCATCAGCTTTCATTACGATCAGCATGTTGCTTTTATACTCTGAGCTCTAATCGAAAGTACAGTTAGGGCAACTACAAACTGGATTAAGCTGAAGACAATGGCCCTGCAGCTTTTCCGCGTTCCGTGCGGAAAGTCTGTGGCTTTCCGTCCGTCTTTCTTACCGAGGCTACGCCTTCGTTGTTTTTGAGGCGTAGCCGGAAAAATAAATTGAATTGCTGACCGGAAAGACGAAGCCTTTCCGCACGGAAGGCGGCGAAGCCGCAGACTAGATGCCCGAAGGCGTTTCTTACATTCTCTCCGGCACCTTTATTCCCAACGTTGCCAACGCCGCAGTCAACTGCTGACGCGTAATATTAGCAACCGCGATCAATACAGCTTTCTTAGTCTCATCTTCCTCGGCGATGATGCGATGGCGGTGGTAGAAAAGGTTGAAACTGCGCGCTAGGGTAAATGCATACTTCGCGAGGTTCGCCGGCTCGGCCGACGCTGCGCATTGCGCGATCGCCTCTTCCAAACGCTCGGCCAGCATCAGCAGCGACCACACTTCGGTTCCCGCTTCTCCAGACAGAACTTCGGAAACTCGCGCAGCAACTTTCTCATTGTTGGTTGCGTTGCGTACCAACTCGGCTGCAGCCGCGCTGGTTGCCTCATCAAGTTTGCGGAAGATCGAATTTGCCCGCACCGCTGCATACTGGCAATAAGGTCCGGTCTCTCCTTCGAAAGAAAGCGCCTCGTTGAAATCGAAAGCAATGACGGAATTGCGGGTGAACTTTAAAAGAAAATAACGCAAGGCCCCGACTGCGATCTCATGAGCCGTGGCCCGCTGTTCCTCCGCGGACAACTCGGTATGCCTGGCTTCTACTTCCTTCAGTGCATCCTTTTCCAAACGATCGATTAGATCGTCCGCTTTAACACCAAGACCCTTGCGTCCACTCATTTCGATGTAAGGACGCGCGCGATCCTCGTCGCTTAGCTCAATACCCAACTCCTCGCAGGCAGCGGGCGACAACGCCACCATCTCGTAGCCGAAGTGCACGCTTGCGTCTGCGCCGATTTCCGGAACCAGGGCGACGACGCCGCGCGCGACGATTTCCTGCGGGTAAGCCTGACGGGAATCGATAACGTTGTAGACCTTCACGCCGCCGCCAAAATTTGGACGGGGCAGTTCCGGAAGGATTTCTGCATTCGGTTTGGTGGTTGTGACCCAGGTGACATGTCCGTCCGGGTAGGAACGAAAAGGCTTGTAGTTAAAGTCCAAACCGAGCCGTCCCAATTTCCACAATTGATAGGCGATGTCCTTGCCGGTGTACGTCACGGTGCCGTTTGAGCGCACTATGATTTTGTCGGATTCATGTTCATCAGTGCCGCTGTGCGATTCAAACGGCATGACCCAACAGCCCGCGTGCTTGCCTTGCGACTCAAATCTGATGACGCCCGCGCTTTTCATCAGCTCAAAAGCGCGATCCCAAAAATGTAGATGGAGAATGTCGGACTCGCGCGCCAGCAGGTCGTAACGAATGTCGAGCCGCTCCATAGTGTTCAGAATTCGCTCGACATTTCGCGTGGCCACGTAGTCCGCGAGTTCGGCGGTGGAGTTATTTCCTTCTTCAATCGCATGCAGCACGTTGATGCGCAACTCGAGTCTCTCAGAATTCGTCTCGGCATCGGCGCCCTCGCGATAAAACACTCCAACGCGGGTGTAGAGATCCCAGCAGTAGTAATCAAATGGAACGCCGGTAGGCAGGGAACTGTCTAGTGCTTTGATTTGCTCGAGCGTCATGTTCTCGATCTCAGTGAAGCCGACAACAACGTCCGCGACCTGGACGCCGGTGTTGTCGATGTAGTTTTGCACCTCAACCCGTTCACCCGCTGCTTTCAATACTCTTACAAACGTGTCACCAAGCACGGCGTTACGAACGTGGCCAATATGCGCCGCCTTGTTTGGATTGATACTTGTGTGCTCCACCATTTTCTTGGGGCGATCAGGCAGCGCCCCTGAAGTTTCCGGAGTAGCTGAGCCCTGGATTCCGGCAAAGAGCGCAAGCAGTTTGGCGCGATCGAAAAAGACGTTGACGTAACCGGCGCCCGCCACCTCCACGCGCTCAACTTCCGCGGATGCTTCCAGTTTTGCCTTCAGTTGCTCAGCGATTGTGCGAGGCGGAACCTTCGCGCCGGTGCCTTTTTTGATGAGCTTTGCCAATTCGAACGAGACAGGGAAAGCGAGGTCGCCGAGTTCCGCGCGCGGTGGTGTCTCGGCACCGAGGTGTTCAAGCTCGATTCCGAACAATTCGAGCGCCGCGCCGCGAACGACTTCTTTTAATCGATTCTGAAGCGGAAGAAGGGTCACTTGGTTCCTGGCTTGGTTATTTGCTGGGCCGGAAAAGCGGAGAGTATAGCTTAGCGCGTTTCGAATCCGCTATTGCACGGATCTTGCAGCATGATGAAGCAGTATATAACGACTGGAAGGTCGCATCGCGGTGACATGAGGTCAGTACCACCACGCGGTAGCGGGTGGGTCTATGATTGCCAATTGTCAATTGCCGATTTCCGATTGGTCAGTTAAGGAATAGTCCTATTAGCAATCGGCAAGTGGCAATGAAGCCACCCACCCGCTACCGCGAGGTGGTACTGATGTTATGAAGCAAGCGCCTCCTTCCGTGAGTGCTAGACTCACGGCAGCTCTATGACATGGAGACTGAAAGGAGGCGCTATGGACACAATATATATCGG
>JBPCLZ010000092.1:0-33970 GCA_051002775.1 Pyrinomonadaceae bacterium
TGGTAATGGTGAAAGAAGGAAGTCATCTACCATTCGCGTTTACCATTCACCATTTACCAGTTACCGGGAGATTCATTTGTTAAGTTACATCTTATACGGATTATTTATCCTAGCCTGCATTGTGCTAGTGGTCGTGATTTTGCTGCAGCCGGGCAAGTCCAATGCTGGTGATCTTTTCTCAAGCAACGTGTCGAGCACTGCGTTTGGACCGCGCGGTACCGCGAGCGTTCTTTCAAACATAACTATCGGCGCAGCCGCCGCATTCATGCTGATAGCGCTTATGCTTTCGTTACCGGGCGTCACGGGCTCTCGTTCGGTTTTGCAATCAACATCGCCGGATGCCACGCCAGTGCCGGTGGCATCGCCGAGTCCGAGCGTATCGACGGATTCAACAACTGCGCCCGCAGCTTCGCCCGCGCCGTCCGTGGTGATTACGACCGGGACACCGACGCCTTAGTTCATCGGTTGGTTTGCAGTAGTCGTAAAGCAAACTCGTTTGCATGTAAATGTAAAGTAAACTGGTAGTTTGCTGTGTTGTGGTGAGAAGACCTGCTCAGAGGCTCACGAAACAAACGCTTCTTGAGCCGATAAGCAAACTAACAGTTTGCTTTACATTGACAACTATGCCGAAGTGGCGGAACTGGCAGACGCGCACGTTTGAGGGGCGTGTGAGGTAACTCGTGGGGGTTCGAGTCCCCCCTTCGGCACCATCAACAATCTAAGTGTTCTGAATAATAGGGTTACGAGTGCGGCGATCTGGGCGTGTCACAACTAAGGCACAAAGTGCCGCACGAAGTGCTGGGAATATTATCGCGCATGCCGAAGTTATTCTGCCGACCGGAAAATCATGCCGGTCGATTTTGGGGACCAGCCCGCCCTGACGTTTGAGATCTACTACTTACCCCCTTGGCGGGGAATGTCTCCAGCTACATCTCATTCCTGCCAGACTCGGTCGACCTACACGATGTGGGTCCGTTCGTTCGGAGGGCCACCCACGGTTAAGCATTTCATCATCATCATCATCATTAAGCTTTTGGCGACGCTGTTCTTACGAGGTGGGCCTGTTAGCAGAATGAGTGGCCACCTTGCAGCGGCATATGCAGTGACAAAGTAAAAGGCACCGGACATTTCACCGGTGCCTTGGCTAACCTACTCTTCAGGACATTGAGTGGACAACCTCTTTCACCGGCAACCCAGCACCACCTTTATCTGGTTGGACGCAGAAATCAGTTGGTTAGTCTGAGCCTGCGTGAGCGCCTTGCCTGTTTGAGCCAGCACCTCATTGTTGAATGCAACCATATAATTGCAGGCCGTTGCCTTGTCCTTTTTGACTGCTGCTTGATAGGCCTTCAACGCATTTTGGAGCTTGGCGTCAAGGCTATTTTCTATCCCTGCTTTGAGATTGAAGCTTTTTGTCAGCCGGACCAGGTCGCTGAACTGGTCGGCGGCGCCTTTGACTATGACAAACGGGGAGAACGAAGCCACGTAAACCCAGACGGTGCGTGAAGCGAAATCGTGATAGGTGACCTTGTTCGGATCAACTGTGCCGTCGTAAGGGATCATCTCGGCCGGCTGGACGACGCCGTCCCCATTTGAATCTTCACCGTGCGTGACGACGAGATTATTAAAGACGGTCGGATCATTGTCGTCAGTGCTGTACCTGTTGTCGAGCCGGTAATGTTCGGAAGCGTGATGTCGAGTGTGCCGGACAGCATGAACGCAAAGGCATAGGCCGAACGTATGTGGCGGTTGAAAAAGATGAGGCGCGAGTGCTTGGCTACTATACGATCTCAAGCAGCGGCGTCGCCTTTGATACCGTACCTGAAAACCTGCCGCGCTATCCTGTTCCGGTTGCCTTGATTGACCGGCTCGCTGTTGACCAGAGCGCCCGCGGCCGTGGCCTCGGTGAAACCCTGCTCGTGCACGCGCTGCAATCAGCGCAAAGAGCCTCTGATATAGTCGGTATCTATGCCGTGGTCGTAGACGCTTGGGATCAGACGGCCAAGACCTTCTACCTGAAGTACGGCTTCAATGAACTTAGCGACGACCAACTTCACCTCTACCTGCCAATGAAAGTCATCAGGCGACTCAAGTTATAAAGCGCAAACATACGGGAAGCTCCTGGAGCCGATGGTACCGCGCGCAAAACTGCATGGGAGAGTAGGAAGCCGCCGGATTTATTTCAAACGAAAGCCCGCTCGAATTAATTCGACCGGGCTTCGTCGTCGCGTGGGAGAGGTGACAGCAACAAGTTCTCCACTATCGAGTCGAGGCAAGGAGCGACTGCGCAGGTCACTTCACCTCAAACTTCACCGTGTAGAAGAATGAGCGATCACTTCCGACATAGAAGCTCAAGACGTACTGTCCTGCAGCGAGACTTTTCGTGCTGAGATTGAAGATGTAGCCGCCACCCGCGCCGCCGAGAGTTGAATCGTAACGGAAAGTGTAATCGGGGTTGGCGTTGCCTGAGTCGACCACCGGCGCAGTCGTGTTTCCGCTCATGAGTCTCAGGTCGCGCGCCACCAGCGAAGTGCTTCGACGGAAAACAGGAAGATCACTGAAAGGCACAAGATATATCGATTCATTGTATTGTCTCCTTGACGTTTAAGTTGTTTGGGCAAGCGGTTACTGGCCCGAGGAGTTTATGGCCAAGGCGCCGATTCCAGAGGTTCTGGGGTCATTGTCAGCGTCTTGGCCGAACGGAACGACTTCATGGATTCGTAACGTGTATCGTGAAGGACAGATAGAAATCTCCCATGTCCTGGTCCGTTTCTCTGGGCTTCGAGTCTTCACTTCGTATAGCGAAATTCTGTCAATTCGCGTCATTGCACGCAGAAACTTCTGTCGCTAACGATAATTGCGGCCTTCTGACGTTTCTGCCTCTCTACAAGAGTTCAGGGATTGGTGAAGACGATCGAGAAGGCCACGTAGAAATTGCCGTGATCCTCTTCAATAGTTTTGCCTTTCGAGGTATAGAACCTGACCAGCTTGGCGATATTCTTCCTCTGCCCGTCGGGTTGGGTTACGCTCGGATCGATTCTCCATTGATTGCATTGGGAAGTGCTTGGGCTGTTGGGGTCAACCACGCCGGTGCAGGTGACGACTGCATAATTGGTCGCTGGATAATTCTGAGAATTCATCCAGATACGATAGGTGTTACCATTGAGGTCGAATCTCAATAGTAGCGGAGTGATCAAAGTCGAATTCAACCCCGTCATGCCACTGACCTTGCCGTTCCCATATAGCAGGTAGCTCTTGGTCTCTACTTTGACTGGCAACTGCCCTACTGAAAATGGCGGACTTGGGTTGCTGTTCGGCACGGAATCGCGAAAGTCCAGCAGCACGGATCTAATTGGCGAGGCCAGGGCGTCTAGCTGCCAGTCGCCGCCGGTCTGGAGTTGAGATACCACGGAATCCAGCCCGTCACGATAAGGGCCGAACTGGTCGCTCTGAATGCGATAATTGAAAATAGTCGGGTCTTGTATTACGCCGTTCCCTTCAATCGTCGTTGTGACAGGCACGGCTCGCCTTAAGGTTTTCTGAGCGTTGGCTCCAGAACCCGAGATGAAACAGAGGCCCAGCGCCAGAATTGTGATTACCAGAGAGGTTTTCTTCATAGCTTTGCTCCTTTGTATCGTGTTGCTGAATTTCCTCCTTAATAGGTGCCTTCACCTTTTGTAGCGAGAATTTCTGACGGGTGGTATCATCCCGCACAGATTTTTAATGCATTGTTTTCCACGCCACACCAAGGTGGACCTCTTTCATGCGGGACTTCTTCCTATCTTGTCCGGTATGACTATCAACGCAGTTAAGCTATGGCCGCAATTCCGCAAGAAATAACGCAACTCCGCCTCGACTTCGTTCAACGACGCAAAGCAGAAGCAAATCAACAGACTCATGGAAAAGGAAAGGGGCTTTATCATCTTTACTCCTTATGGGCCGCAGCCTAATCTTGGTCTCACTCTTCATAGCGAGAATTCTCGGCAGTTGCTATCATCAGGCCGAGATTTTTCTTCCAGTGTCACCGCTTAAGAGCGAAGTTCGCCCACCACATACTTGCCGAGGTTGAATCTTAAATCGTTCCGATTGGTGGCCTCAAATGTGAGTTATGGCCGGTGTTCCCCAGGAAATCACTCAACTCTTATTAAGCTGGAGCAAAGGCGATAAGGCGGCTCTGGACCAGTTAGTGCCGCTCGTCTATCCGGAATTGCGCATGCTGGCTCGCCGCTACATGGGCCGGGAAAATCCAGGACACAGCCTGCAAACCTCTGCGCTAATCAATGAAGCGTATCTGAAGCTGATCGATCAACAACATGTCGAGTGGCAGGATCGCGCCCACTTCTTTGCCGTGTCTGCTCAGGTAATGCGGCATATCCTGATTGATCGCGCGCGCAGTCATCGTTACGGGAAGCGCGGAGCGGGAGCGCAACACCTTGCTCTCGATGAGGCGGCCGTAGTCTGTAAAGAGCGCGCGGCTGAACTAGTGTCACTGGACGATGCGCTCACAAGCCTGGCCAGGATTGACGAGCGCAAAAGCAAGATTGTCGAATTGAGATTCTTCGGCGGGCTGAGCGTCGAGGAAACCGCCGAAGTGATGAAGATCTCTCCTGTCACGGTAATGCGCGAATGGCGAGCGGCGAAGGCGTGGCTTTATCGGGAGATCAGCGGGAAATGATCTTAGAGGTGTTCAGCGGCGTACCGATGATAGTTTTGATCCGAAATTCTCGCTAGATAGTTAAAGGCAGAAATGTAATATGACTCCTGAACGCTGGCAGCAGATCAATGAGGTGTTTCAGGCCGCTGTCGAAGTGGCGCCTGGGCAGCGCACTGCCTTTCTCGATGAAGCCTGCACCACTGACGAGACGTTGCGAAGTGAAGTTGAGTCTCTGCTCACATCTGACGAGCATGAGTGGGAGTTGATCGAGAAGCCTGCTTTAGAAGTGGCCGCTCCTCTCTTGGCGGATGACCAGCCCCAACTCGCGCCAGGCCAGCACATCGGTCATTACGAGATCGTCAGCTTGATTGACAGAGGTGGTATGGGAGAGGTTTATCTGGCCAAGGACCAGAGGCTCAACCGCCGGATGGCTCTGAAACTCTTGCCGGCTGATTACACCAGACACAAAGACCGCGTGCAACGCTTTCAGCAAGAGGCGCAGGCTGCCTCAGCACTGAATCATCCGAACATCTTGACCATTTACGAGCTCGTCGAGGTGAATGATCAGCAGTTCATCGCTACTGAGTTCGTCGATGGTGAGACGCTTCGCCACCGTATGAAGCGTAGCGGGCTGGGCGTAGCCGAAGCGTTGGAGATAACAATTCAAGCAGCCAGCGCTCTGGCGGCGGCGCACCAAGCGGGCATAGTGCATCGCGATATCAAGCCTGAGAACATTATGATTCGGCCCGATGGCTACGTGAAGGTGCTTGATTTCGGACTCGCCAAACTCACCGAGCAACACGAGCCAACACCGCAGGCGCGAGTAGCAGACCAATTGGATATCTCATCTGGACTGGTGATGGGGACGGTGAAATACATGTCTCCTGAACAAGCGCGCGGACTATCGGTAGATGCGCGCAGTGACATTTTCAGCTTAGGCGTCGTGCTCTACGAGATGGTGGCAGGCCGTACGCCCTTCAAAGGCGAAACCGCTGCCGGTCTAATCGAATCGATATTGAAGGACGACCCGCTGTCATTAGCAGAATTCTTATCAAGCGCACCTGAGGGACTAGCTCATATCCTAAGCAAAGCGCTGAACAAGAAAAAGGAGAGACGATACGAGACGACGAACGGTTTTTTGATCGATCTCAAGGGCTTAAAAGAGGAGCTGGAACTCGAATCTAAGCTTCTAAGCGCAGTGCCGTCGGATTCGGTTAGCGCAGCAGGCAGCAGGGCGCGGCAGACCTTCATAACGAAGGGAAGGGGAGAGCAGTCATCAGCTTCAGTCAGACACTGGTCATCAACCAACTCAATTTCCGAGTACCTTGCCGGCGAACTTGCCCACCACAAGATTGGCGCTTTACTCGTCCTGCTGGGGCTAGCGATTGGTGCTGCGAGTTTTTATGGTTTGATGAAGTGGACCGCTAGACGGGGCGTATCCTTCCAGGAAATGAAAATCACCCGGCTTACAAATAGCGGTAAAGTCTATCACGCAGCGATCTCCCGCGATGGTAAGAACATTGTATACAAGCTATATGAGAATGGGCAGTCAAGCCTTTGGGTCAAACACCTTCCCGCAGGCAACGACGTGCAGATTCTTGCGCCTGCCGAAGTTGGTTACTCCGACTTAACTTTCTCGCCAGATGGCAACTACGTCTACTACATTCAAGTTGATAAAACAGACTCTCAAAGTAGGCTCTATCAAATCCCTGTCGCTGGAGGCGTGGCGACAAAGCTGCTAGTGGATATCTACAGGGGCGTCACGTTTTCTCCTGACGGTAGACGGATAGCCTTCACTCGCGTGGATGAAGCTCAAGGAGAAAGTATGTTGATGCTTAGCAATGTGGATGGCACTGAAGAGCAGAAACTGGCCAAGCGCAAGTTACCCGACATGTATGCCTACCCAGCATGGTCACCGGATGGAAACGTTATCGCTTGTGTTGTCGTTGAGATGAATGGCGACAATCATGGCAATCACCACAATGTGGCTGAAGTGCAAGTAGCAGATGGAACAGAAAAGTTGATCTCTTCACGTTGGTTGCGAGGAATGACTCAGGTTGCATGGCTTTCCGATGGCAAAGCACTTTTGATAGCTGCCAAAGAACGAACTGCGCGGCCCAGGCAGATCTGGCATCTTTCCTACCCCGGAGGCGAGGCGCGAAGAATCACTAACGATACGAATGATTACAATGAGCTGAGTTTGACCGCAGGATCCAGTACTATCGTTGCCGTGCAGAACGAGAATCCATTTACGATGTGGATCGCGCCGAGTGAGGATGCAAGGCAAGTCCAACAGATTGCATTGGGAGCTAACAAGGGAGATGGGCAGTTTGGTTTTTCCTGGACACCGGATGGGAGAATAGTTTACGAAACGGATTACGACATCTGGATCATGGATGCAAATGGGAGCAATCGAAAACAACTGACCGTTGCTCCCCAGCTAGATGCTGCGCCAGTCGTGACGTCTGATAACCGCTATGTAGTTTTTGTTTCTGATCGCGCTTTATCCACTAATCTGTGGAGAATGGATATTGATGGTAACAATCAGAAGCAGCTAACCTATGGCCCGTATGATTTCGACCCGCAGTCTTCTCCCGACGGTCAGTGGGTTGTTTACGCAAGTGTTAAGGCTGGCAAGGCGACGCTCCAGAAGATATCCGTCGAAGGTGGCAACTCCGTGCAGTTAAGTGAGAAGGTGACGAGAGGACCAGCCATCTCGCCTGATGGAAAACTGATCGCCGGCTTCTACTTGGATGAAAAAACAAACCAATGGAAAGTAGGAGTCATCCCGTTTTCAGGTGGAGATCCCGTGAAAGTATTTGATACTCCAGCGACGATTGATACAGAGGTGCCCATACGCTGGACAGACGACGGTCGAGCGCTGACCTATAGCTGCAGCCGTGTCACCATATCTAACGTCTGGAGTCAGCCCATTGATGGCGGCCCACCCAAACAGTTAACTGACTTTAAGTCCCACCACATAGACTATTTTGATTGGTCGCGCGATGGTAGACATCTCGCATTAGTGCGCGATACTGGGAGCAGTGATGTTGTTATGATAAGCGATTTCAGGTGACTCCACAGCGCCCTGGCATGTGATGGAATAGCATAAATCCAGGTTCCTCTAACGAAGCTGCTTCTTGCCTCTCATAAGGGAACAAGTCCATGCTCCGAGCCCACTCGGGAAAAGGATGCGTGTCCCCGGCGACCGGATCTGGCAATCTCATCCGGTGGTCGCAGCCTCGGATCGCCTTCAAATAGAAGGAGGCTGATGAATGCGGGCGGTCCTTAATGGGACCAGCCCAACGCAGTCCCGTAACCGCTTTGATGGCGGCTATGCGCTATGCAGACCAGACGTCCGCGATCCCAGCTTCCTACCAAATCTGACAGCGCTTATCGGGCGGTCGCACCATTGGATCGCCGTCTTTTCACTGGAAGGCCGGCGCAAAGGTCGGCATGTTTGACAGCAGGCCGTTGATCCGAAAACGCGCGAGCGGATGCGGATCGGTCGCGGTTCTAAGGCGCGCGGCCTCGGAGCAGCGTTTCTTTCTTGGTTGGGCACAGGTGTGGGCGCAGAACATCCGGCCTCGGGCTTAAAGCCATAGATGTTCTTCGGGCGCGGTTTGCCCTGCAGAGATTTCTGATAAGCGGCGTAGGCCATCGTCAGTCCTCCAAGATCGGCGACTGATTCGCCGACTACCAACTCACCTTTCTGATGCAGCCCCGGCTCGACTTCATAAGGATCAAACTGCTTGACGACGCAATTGGTTCGCTCGTTGAACTTCTTCAGGTCTTCCTGTGTCCACCACAGCACCAGATTGCCATTGGCATCAAATTTGGCGCCCTGATCGTCGAATCCGTGCGTCATCTCATGACCGATGACGGCGCCGATGCGCGCCCGAACCTCGTCTCCGGTGTTCCTCTTTACGTTGATGCCCCAACAGTCGCAGGGGGAAGACGCATCAACCGAAGCTCGTTCGTCGCGCCAGCGCCAAATCAACATGGAGCGTTGGGACGCAACAGCCTGCGTGGATTTCCGCTCTCCCAGTTGGATTTCTCACTTCGGCGCCGGTTCAAACTTACGGAGCGGTACAACCTGCAGTTACGCGCTGACTTGTTCAATCTTTTCAATCATCCCAACTTTGGTGATCCTGA
Source organism: Pyrinomonadaceae bacterium (assembly GCA_051002775.1). GTDB lineage: Bacteria > Acidobacteriota > Blastocatellia > Pyrinomonadales > Pyrinomonadaceae > PSRF01. Next base: position 8,810 of record JBPCLZ010000092.1, read on the forward strand.
CAGCCTTTTCGAGAGCGCGACGTTCGGCGAGTCAGTGCAGATGTTGGGACAAAGTCTGGGTAGTGGTGGTATCGAAACGGGCTTCAGTCCGCTCTACCAGATCGGCGGCCCGCGCTCGATTCAATTAGCTGTGAAGTTGACTTTCTGAGGTGGGCAAGATCTTCATCGCCGTTGAACTGCCTGTCACAACTAAGGCACAACGGAGTGCTGAGAGTGGAGAAAGTGCAAACGGTGTAGACCAACAAATGTGCGGAACCCCCAATAAAATGCAATAGTCCCCTAAAACGCGCGGTATTCTGAGATAGCCTTGAATCCCCCCTTCGGCACCAAACCATCGATCAGGATACCGCATGCAAATGCGGTTTTTTGATTTTTGCTGGCCTTTTCACCCTCCTAGTGATTTACACTGTTTAAACTTCCTGCACCTTTTACCCTTAGTTGAGACTTAGTTGAGACACCAAATTTTGGGGAAGAGACTCATTCCCGAGCCAAGATCGCTCATAGTCAAATACGCAAGTTGGCTTAGTTAGGATGTCACGCTTCCCGTATTGTATATGGGACTTTGTAACCGTACGCGAAAGAATCAGTGCGCCGGGAAAGCGTAAGACCCCCTTTAAATTATCGATTGGAGACCTCAGTCATAAAAACCGATGGATGATTCCGAAGGGTCAAAATTAAAGGCGGCAATTACCAGCGACACCGCTTGTGATGAGGTCTGGGATCAACTTGTCCAACTTGCTGAGCCACTACTTCAAACAATCCGCGGCACATTCAGCGGTTACACAACTGCCTTCGACAGCCAAGATTGCTTGGGAGTTCTTCATAGTACGTTCACTCAAGTAATTCTGAAGATCGATCACTACGACCCGACACAGCCTCTTCTCCCTTGGGCACGAAGTATCGCTCGGCACATGGTCATAGATGTCCTTCGCGACCGCACTCAACAATCGAAGATAGCTGAAGCTCTAAATCCTGCCCCCGGAGCGGTGGCACACGGGATTAAAGAAAGTACACAGCATGAAGAGGGCGCAGATACTCAGAGCGATGATGAAGGCGAAAGAGCCCATAGCGCTGCAAAAGAGGCTCATCCTCAATACACGTACGAATATGGTGAAGACTCTCATCTGGCGGGCTTGCCTAAGACCAGAATACATCAGCAGGAATTGGCACAGTTACCTGATGAAGATCAGGAATTCATCATCGATCATTGGGGCAATGGCATACCCTTAGTAGACTTAGCTCGCAGCGCAGGTATCAACGAGGCAGCGATGCGTAAGCGCGCTGAGCGTGTACGAAAGAAACTGTACCAGAGATTAATCAGGCACCCCGAATTTGAAGAGTTGGAGTTGTCCCGTGTCAGGAAATCTCTCCCGGTAAGTAAATGTCCGGTGGGAGACTGTGAGGAAGGACCAATGCCTATGTCTGATGAGAGAGAATCTGATAATGAAACTCCTGACTACGATGCAGAAACAGACCGTTTCTTTGATGAATACTTAAGCACAGCCAGGGACAGGGGTGATTTCGCGATACCAAAGATGAGAATCACCCGGTCTTCGGAAATATCGGAAGAGTTGAGGTCTGAACTGATTGCGACAATGGCCAAAGCGCACGCTGAACGACAGGTGCTAGAAAGGGCTGAAAAATGTCGTAGTTTCGGAGACTTCTTCAAGTATCTAAAACAGGTGCGTAATCTGAACTGGAAACTCATTGCTGAAAATCTGAGTATTCCTACTGAAAAGATCGGTAGAATTGAACGCAACGAATTACATCCAACCGATCTACCCTTTGAACTCCATGAGGCTCTCATCACACTCTTTAACATTCCAATTGATTACTACACGAAGGTAATGTCTCATCTTCTGCTTGTGGAAGCAGAAGGTGCGGCGGCAAGCGGGGGGCTCCAATTCGCCAGGAGCGACAAACGAGGGGAGTATAACCGTGAGGAACTCCTCGAAGCTTGGTGTGCCAGTGCGCCCGCCTCAGAGCGCGAAAGGCTTAGGCGCTTTAAATTCTTAATTTGCTCGATTGAAAACCAGATTCCAAGGGACGGATCGGAGGCTGGAGAATGGGAACCATAGGTCGTGCCCGCCAATGCGCGCGGAGTGTTCTCAAAAAACATAAGATCAACTCGCTACCAGTAGACGTCCTAGGTCTGATCGGTAAGGAGGCTCTTGGCTTTAGAATAATCTATGAGGAAGATTGGCCTGATCGTATCTCCGGTTTGACTAACAAAGGTCAGAAGACAATTCGGATAAATAAAAAACATCATCCTCTCCGCCAACGTTTTTCCCTGGCTCACGAATTGGGACATATCTGCCTCGATCACGATCTCATCCTTTCAGACCGTATTGAGGAAGAAGGAATAAAAGAAGAGTTTGAAAAAGAAGCCAATGAGTTCGCCAGTGAGTTGTTGATGCCTATCGATATGTTCAAGAAAGCGTTTCGTACTAACGCCAACCTTGAGTCATTGGCAGATACATTTCTGGTCAGCACCACTGCGGTCTCTGTTCGTGCCATCAATCTACATCTCATCTAAGCCATCCAAAAGATGTCACGCTCCGCGTATATGTATATGAGAGTCAATCTCAGAGATTTAGTGTGCATAGGAGAAAACGGGTAAATGGAAAAAGAGAAAGAACAGGATAAGCATGATTCGCCGCATCACGGCAACATAGTTTTATCGGTTACGACGCTGAGCGGCACTAACACCGGACATTTCCAGACGAGCGACACACTTCAAGAGGTCATTGACTGGATCGTACGCAAGCAGCATTTAGTGATCAATGGGCCGATGGTTTTGTCTTACAACGAGCAAGTGTTGAATCCGGCGAGCACGATCGAACAGGCAGGACTTCCGAATCACGCAAGGCTGACCTACTTGGCAGCTGTGGGCGGCGGAGGCCGCGTGGACATTTGAGGGGCTTTGGGCAGTGGATGTAGTCGTTAGCCAAGAGTTGTTTGAAGAACAGCTTGAAGAAGTGCGCCGATCTGATATTTCAGATTGTTTAGCGTGGGAAATCCTTGACGCGAGCTACCCCAGATTGCGTGTCCGGATGAAGCACCCGCAGGGCGGGAGTCGAGAATTCTTACTCGATTTCAGCCGCTTCGACGATCTGCCTCCGTCAATCATGGTCGTCGGAGGTGACGGAAGGCCGATCTTAGACGCCGCGCAGTTGCCTCTGAACGGGCCTCACTTCTTTCGCTACCAGTGTCCGACTAGCCCGCGCCCTTCGCTCTGTTACGAGTTCGCGGCTGAGTATTATGACTGGTGGCATCAAGGCTCAATAAATATCTGGCACTCTCTTCGTAGTCGTCTGGAGTACCGGGTGCTCGGCATTCTCCATCAACTGTATCAGCTCTATAGGCAGACAAATGGATAGGGGAAAAGAAGACCAGGATACAAACAGCGACTACGAGCCGAGTTACTTTTCCGTCGCCAAGCCCTTTGCGTCGGCAGACGAGTTCGCTTCGATTTTGCCGCATCGCATACCAAGAGCGATTCTCGCAGAGACCGGAGAATTCCTACGCGCGGCAGGGAGGCGCGGCATTGAGGGAGTGGTCTTATGGATAGGCAGAAAGCTGGATGATTGCTTCTCTATTGAGCGCATGGTCATTCCGCAGCAGATTGCCAGTCGCTGGCATTTCGAAGTTTCCTTAGAAGAGCGCATCCGGATAGCGATGGGCTTGGCTGACGAAGAGGCGGTGACTATTCAGGTACATACCCATGAGGGTACAGCCTTTCATTCACCCACTGATGATCACAAAGCAATAGTTGACAGACAATGGGCCTTATCAGTTGTTGTCCCCAATTTCTGCCGCGACGGACTCGTTGATCTGCGGGGGACCGCGGGCTTTGCGCTACGCGGGTCTCTTGACTGGGTTGAGCTTACGCCCGACCAGATTAATACGCTCTTCATTTATTCGTAATATATGGATAGTGTCATCGAACAAAACATTCTTGCCATTCAGCACCTTGACTTAAGTGTAGGTAAAGAAGATTTAGCAGAGCTGCTAAGGACGCGCAGTGTCGCTTTAATCCTGTGCGATGGTGAGCCTGCGCATAATATTGCGCTTCGTACTGCCGCCAACCTACTCTCTCGTCTCTCTTTTCAAGTCAGCATAGGTGGAGATGATGACAGCTTAGAACTGGCGATCACCGAAGCAGATCAGTTCGGTTTCAATTTTGATCGCTTTGAGGAAGAAATACATTACGACTTAAGAATAACAATCGGAGCGCAGGGAGCCGTGTCGGACATCCAGGCTTACGCCTTTGGTTGGAATGTTTGCTTGACGTCAAACTCAGCTCAGAATTTTACGGGAGAACCTTCGAATGAAGTCTGCGGGGCCATGCTGGGCGTGCTGATCGCATCCGAAGCTTTCAACAGAACTGTCGGCCCGGCTCTCGGCAAGAAAGAGTTTCAGCCGAATCTTTGCATTTCGCTTCTGGATTATTCTTCATCTATTTCAAGTGGGCCGGCACCTTTGCCTTCACTTCACATACCGCAGGCCACGTTAATAGGTTGCGGGGCGATCGGTAACGCATTTGTTTACGCTTTATCTCTATTACCAGGGGTTACAGGCTATCTGGAGATTGTGGATCCAGATTGGTTCACTAGAACCAATTCCCACCGGTACATGCTCGCTAACATGAACGTTGCTGAACACCCGCGCGTCTACAAAACAATTCGGGCAGCAGAGTTCTTAGCTCACCATCGCGAATTGAAAGTTCAGGGGTACGAGAAGAATTTTGAGCAGTTTCTGGCCGAAGACGGTGATGACCGAAGAGTCTCTTTCCTGATCGCAGCGGTGGATAATCACGCAAAGCGCAGACAACTGGGGCGCGAGACGCCGCGCGAAGCAATTAATGCATCTACCGGCAATTTCACTCTCGTTGTCTCCACTCATTACGGTGCGTACAGTCAACAGGGGGCACCGTGTGCGGGCTGCCATTATCCGTATCAAGCCGCTGAGGCCGAGCGGCATACTTTGATCGCGCGAGAGACAGGACTTTCGCCCGCTGAGGTAGAATCCCTGAGTACTTCAAACGCGCCGATGACGGAGCAACTGCTCCAAACCATTGCGGCATTTAGAGGGCTACCTTCCGGCACCTATGCCGAATTCGAGGGGCAGCCCTTCGATAGCTTCTATCAGCATGGGATCTGTGGCGGAACCGAGGTCGTAACCTCCACCGGGAAAGCTGAGATTCCTTTGGCACACGTTTCCGCCGCGGCAGGAATCCTTCTGGCCTTAGAATTGACAAAGCGATTTACCCCAGAGTTACGACAATATGCTTTGGATAACTTTCTCCAGCTCGACATGTTGAACTTAACGAGCGAATGGTTTAGAAAAACGAAAATCGCGCGCGAGGATTGTGATTGTCGGAGGCAGGTATATCAAAGACGTTTCTCTAACAAATACAGCCAAGCGATGCCTGACGCTCCGCGATGAAAGATCTCCCAGCGCTTCCATAGTTACAGCGCTCAACTAGCTTCGCCTTCATTCGCGTTCGCTACTTGAGATGCTCCCAGGTGAGACCGGAAGGTTCGGCAAGTAGGCTAGTTACCATGCTGCTAACTCTACTGATACCGGCATGAATTTCAAATATCGCAGTGTCTCTACAATCGACAAAATGACCCGCGTACTCCTTAATCCCATTCAAAGGTGCATCGGCTAAGGCAAGATTCGTCAAGCATGTGTGTCGCAGATCATGAGGGCACCACCCGCTTGCCACCTTTTGTCCATCCCAAAAAGGAACTTGACTTGTAGTCCTACTGTGTAGGATGCTACCGTATGCCTGAGAGGCTAGTTCACTACACGTTTGTGGAGACTCCGATCTTCAGTAAGCGACTGCGTGAGTTGGCTTCACCAGAGATATTAGAGGCCTTGCAAGCCGAGTTAATCGAAAATCCGGAGCGGTGGCCTATTGTGCGAGGGCTGCATGGCGCGAGGAAAGGCAGAGTCGCCGATACGAAGTCTGGCCGAGGGAAGAGCGGGAGTTTTCGATATATCTATCTTTATCTGACGCACGCGGGACGAATCCATCTGATATTTCTGTTTGCGAAGAACGAGCAGAGCGATTTGAGCCCAGCGCAGACCGAAGCTTTGGGAAAGATCATTGCCAGCATCAAGAGAGAGGCCTGATATGAGCAGAAAGAAGACCAAGAGCCGACACATGACGGATGAGACGTTTGCCGAATTGATGACGTCTGCCAAGCAGGCGCTCGCGTATGAGCGGGGCGAGGATTCAGGGCATCGCGTCACGCGAATTGCGGTGCCGCGTCCCCCGCGTGCGATGTCATCCGCTGACATCGCGCGCCTACGGCAACAACTGAAATACTCTCAATCTGTTTTTGCTCGTGTGTTGAATGTCAGCCCAAAAACTATACAGGCCTGGGAGCAGGGAATAAGAGTGCCCAGCGATGCCGCTCTCAAGTTACTGTCCATTGCTAAGCGACATCCTGAAGTGCTGCTAGAGGCGTGAGTGCGTTTGGGCTCTGTAGTCTGTTTCCCCGATCAGATCGCGAGTTTATTTATACGTCACGCCTCGAGGTCGGCGGCGCTAGCCCCCCATCATCAGGGTCTTCGATAGCATTCGCTCCTGGTTGTGACTCGGTGGTGGCACGGGTGAGTTCGGCAAGTCGGCTAGTTACCATGGCTGCTAACTCGATTGACTCCGGCATGAATTTCAAATATCGCTGTGTCTCTACGATCGACGAATGCCCCGCGTATTCCTTAATCCCATTCAGAGGCACGCCCGCTAAAGCAAGATTCGTCAAGCATGTGTGCCGCAGATCATGAGGGACCAGCCGCCTGCCACCTGTTGTCCATAAACTACGCCGACACTTTCCGAAGCTGTCTGAAGTTCACCTCGAATCCAGTGGTCGGGGCGATCGATGACCATGGGTGCGTTTCTCTCCTGCACCCGACGCTGCGCGATTAGGGTGGCGGCGGCCGGCGCTTTTAATGGTGCGCCATTTTTGGGTTTTTGAAGAGTAGAGTTTTACAGTCCCAAATCGTTCGCTGGATTCTTCCCATTTCATCCGCAGAATTTCCGCCATGCGCCCGCCAGTGATCAAAGCGATTCGAAAGAAGAACAGGGCATCAGCTAGTTCACGCTTTCTAGAGAGAGCTACTGAAATCTTGGAAATCTCTTCATCGGAGAGGACACGGTCGCGCTCTTCTTCTGATTTCTTTGTAAGGGGACTTCGGGGAACCTTGTAGGTTCTAAGATCCGAACACGTTTGCACGGCGTGATTCAAAGCAGCCCGGATTGTGTTTAGCCCACGTCTGATGGTCGCCTTCTTTAGGGCTTGGCGATTGGTTTTGCCGCGCTCCATCTCAGCGGCCATCCAAAAGACAAAATCATCAGATTGAATTGTGCTGACATGACGTTCGAGGCCTGCGAACTCACCCCAACGTTCAAGAGTTCGCATGTGGCCCGGCATGTTACGCCAGTACTTGCTATCGTCGGTCCTATTTGCTGCTAAGTTAGCCTTGGCAACTTTTAGGTAACTTGCAATCGCGCTGCTGATAGTAGTTTGAGCGACCGTGGGCGGCGGCTTGAGACCATAGCGCGCCTTCCACCCCGATGTCTTCAATGCCGCCAGAGCTTGTCCAGCCTCGGCCTTACTAGAGAAACTAAACTCCCGGTAGCGCGTGCGCGTCCCGTCTGGTTGTCGGAGCCATACGTCATACCCCCAGAATTCTCCCTTAGAGCGCTGCACCTTTCTAATCTGGTTTGAGCCCCTCGCCCGTTCTTTGCTACTTGCTGTTTTCATCTTCACGCAAAAGCGCTAGCCGCATCTTTTCTGAAGAATGGAGCACTCACGCTGTATGGGCTTCCCGAGATAGCCTAGGTTGATATGAGGTTCTGGATTCGTCTCATGCCGCTAAGTCGGCACTGGCAGGACGGTCGTTGTGCAGAGAGGTTTGGGCCTTGCTGGCCCGAGCTTCGCGAGTTCTTTCGAAGGCCTCTACCTCCGTTCGGAGAAACCGAATTGACTTTCCAAACCGAATGGGCGAGAGCGCGCTCGTCCCACACTTTCGAGAATATATGGCGCTTGGAGAGACGCTCCAACGGGTTGCGAGCTCGGCAACAGAAAGGTACTTTTGCTCGAATCTGTTTGATCGCTTAGAGCGAATGAGGGACATATTAAGATCTCCTGTTTGGCCGGCGGGGACCTGAGATGGTTCCCCCGTCGTTTACGGTCGCTATAGATGTTTAATTGGGCAGCCGAGCAGTACGGCATCTTGTTTCGCGGATGTGGCTCTGTTGGGATTTTCCCGAAGCCCTTCCGACAACTTCTGGAAGACTGCAGTAGCAACAAAGCTCTTAAGCTCTCCCGTTATGGCCAACCGCCGCTTTTTAGGGAGTGTTGTTTGAAGCTGTGAGAAGGGCCACTCGAGGTATTGCCCGCTCAATGCGTCTGCTGTTCCTCTATTACCTGATTCTGAAAGATCGACTATTCGTGCTAGAGAACCCAATCGTCTTCGGCGTGTTCTCGGCAATGATCCCTTACGGCACGTTCCGTGCCGTAAGGGAGAATAATCAGTCAGTCTTTATTTTGATCGGACTCATTGGGGAAAAACCTGGTGTGAACTTCATCGGGTCACTAATTAGAGGTGTGTTTTTGCTCAGGGAGCTTGTCTCAATTCTCGAGGTAGGAAGCTGGTGAGACTTTAGTAGACTTGGGGTGTTCGCGTTCGCTGACAGTCATCTTCTGAAATTGTCGGCATTTGCTAACACCCCCTCGGACGCTGCAAGTCTTCAAGATGAGTCCGGCCCTACAGCAAGTCCAAGAACAACTCGACAAAGGTAGTGACACGGAGCGCTCGGCTGATGGCTCTAGTGCACCGATCGATGGCAACGCACCCGTACAAGAGTCCTTCAAGACTCTCATCAGCATTATGTCTGAATCGCTCAAGAACACACGCTCCGCTTTCTACGCCAGCCTCAGCGGAATTCTCGCGAGTGTGTTGTTGTTGCTATGTAATTGGTTCGTGTCTTGGCGACAGGTCAGTTTCCTAGCTGAGGTTGAGTATTTAACCGCAACAAAATTGATACCGATTTTCAAACCACCGCCGGAAGCCACGCAGTTAGCTGAAGTTGTCGGAGCGTTCCGCGAAGGATCCGACTACCTTGTGAAACTATCGAAGGGGTTGGACGACAGAGAGGCCGAGGTCGGTTCACACTTGGCGGGCCTTTTCGGGATCATGAAAAAGTTTCGTGAAGGAGCTGATGCATTAGAAGGGAACCAAGAGCTTGTGAATCAAGCTCAGGATCAAATGAAAAGCGTCGTCGACCAATTCGTGGCCCTCACTTCGCGCATTGAGGCAAATCAAGCGGGAGCACATGGGGACCTCGCAGGCGTCGTGCAGGCCGTGAACGAAAGTAATAAGAATTTGGCACGAGCGCTTGAGGACTGGCAGTCGCAGCGTGAAGAGATGCTCCAGAGCATTGATCGAGCGGCACGCCAGGCACACGCCGAAACGAAAGAGTCCCATGATCTCGCGCAGAAAGGTATTGACGAGGTCGCTGGGCTCATCCGGACGTCAGTAGATCAACAGGTGACAACGCTACGTGAGCTGGCTATTGATTTGCTCAAGAAGCAACAGGTGGGTGCGCACGAGCACCTGCGCGAGGTTCTTGATCGGCAAGGTGAATTTGTTTCTCAACTTCAGAAGTCGGTTGCTGAGAGTGACGGGCACAAGGAACTGCTGACAGGGCTTGCCACGGCCATCGAACAGGAGCGCAAAACTTTCGCTGATGGTATGAGCAAAATGCTTCAAACAAACGAGCAAGTGCTGAGGGCTCTAATGGCTGACCAAAAACAACTCCTTGACATTTCCGGCATGCGAAAGGTCGAGGACCGCTTGGAGATCTTTATGCGAGAGAGTCAAAAGAAATTCAGCGCTCTGATGGAACGCCACTCTGCGTTCGGCCAGCAGTTCGGCCAACTGGGCAGCTTAGCCGATCGCCTGGGCGGAATGCTCAGGCTCCTCATAGGCATAGCCGCTGTGACACTTCCAGTTTTTGCCGCACTCGGCATTATGTATATCTTCGATCTTCGACCGGCAGATTTGACGATGCGTATTATCTCAATGCTGATGATTGTAGCTATGATTTTTGCAGTGGCCTGGTTACTGCGAGCAAAAAGTTGATTAGTAATTTGCAGATTAATTGAGACTCGGAATGATCAACGATGCGACTGAATAATCTCAAAGAAGTTGAAATTGATGTCTGGCCGGCGTTCACAGACTTCTTGACCTCGGTGCTCATTATTGTCGTGATATTTGTCTTTGGCGTCTTCTTTTCCAACATCGCGAGCAGTTTAGTGCGACAACATTCCGAGTTCGAGGACATGCAAACGCGCCAACGATTCGTGCGCAAGGAGTTGGAGTCACAGTTGGCGAACAGCGTAGAGATTCCTCCTGAGGACGGGAACCTGCAGCGGATCATACTGCGCGTTGACGAACAGGGTGCGGGGGGTGTGTTATTCCCTAGAGGAACGGCTACTCTGAGCACGGCAGGAGAACAATTACTCGCAAAGATTGTCAAAGTTCTCGAATCCAATCGGTATGCGTACGATACGATTCAAGTCGAAGGTCATACCGATGACGTTCCGATTAGTGGAAAGTATCCGTCAAACTGGGAGCTCTCGGCCGCTCGCGCCGGTGCGGTCGTGAATTTTCTTCTTGGACACGCAGCCGCGGAGCAGCATACTGAGCTTGAACCCTGGCGCTTCTCTGCCAACGGACGTGCGGACTATCGACCGTACGGAGTCTCTGAAAGCGCTATGAGTCTACGATCCGCTCCTAATCCCCGCGGCGGACCTAACCTCGAATATGTTGTGCGCGCCAATCAAGTCAGCGACCAGAATCCGCGCCAGGACAATCCTATGGCCCAGCGTAACCGTCGGATTGAGATTATTCTTACCTACCGTCTGAAATCTACTAAAGGCCGGCCCAAGAGCTAACGGCGAGAGAGTCACTTCTTTCGTTGGAGGCTTCAAGTAGAATGAGAACTCGCAGCAAGACGGTTATTAGCTGGCGATCTTGGGCTGCGATGGTGGCCTTTGCGGCCCTTCTCGTCGCTGGTGTTTGGGCCGGACTCCGTTGGAAGTCCGATGTCTCCGATGACAACCGCACGTTCCGGTCTGTGTGCGGGGTGCATTGCGGTACCGAGCGCTGGGCGGTGAAAACGCTCAGTGACGAGGAAGCCGCTTGTGTTAACTTCACCCCAAGACAAACGACTTTTTCGTGGCTTGTGTCACAGCAGGTCCCAGAGCGTTTACCGGAACACAGTCGGTCAGGAACCATAGAATGCCAAGTATGGCAGCTAACCGGTCAGTTGGTAGGGTTCAAGGCCGAAGACGACGGCGACTTTCACATTGTGCTGGCCGATTTAGAAAAGCCAGACTTAACCATGATCGTTGAAATTCCCGCCCAAGAGATTCAAACGTATGACCCAGACTGTGAAGGTAACCATTACTGGGGTTGGGTTTTTCGATTTCAAGCACAGACAAACCGGCTTGGCGCCAAACGGCATTGAGCTTCATCCAGTGATCGGATTCGAAGTTGACAATGTCCCGCGCCCTTGACCGAATCTTGACTTGAACTTTTGTAAAGAATCAAGAAGCGTCGAAAGAAAAAGCGTCGCGATCTTCACGGCGCCCTGCTCCTATGCGGCTAATACTGAATTCGTGCGACTGTGCAAACGCATCAAAACCGATTAGTCGATTTTGCAATTTGGAGGGCACAAGTTCCTAGTGGCGCGTGGTATGTCGCTCAGGACTCTGGGGAAGACTGTGTCGGCCTTAAACGGAAAGAGGCAGTGACAGGTGTATACTGGAGCAAATATAAGGGGCCGCGATCCGCGGTAAATGTTAGTAAGAGTGGCCACAACGTAACAGGCCCTCTGTTAGGCTGCAGGATTCATAACCCCGAGTTCTTCGAAGGAGAAATGAATCTCAATTCAGAGTCACATTAGATACTCCTCAAAAGATTTGGGACTCCGTTGAGACTCTAGATTCTGTGATATTTTGTAAATGTGGGTAAAATAATGACTTCGGGGCGGTGAGGAAGTCCCCCCTTCGGCACCACCTTATTTATTATCATCCGCATAAACATTGCCCAAGAATTAGATTGTAGTTGAAATCGTCGAAGGATTGACGAAAAGTTTTGCTTTCAAGCAATTTTCTTTCCAGCTAACCGCTCCATTGAACGCCCTGCTTTCTCTCTGGATTTCTCTGTTGCGTGCGAGTAGTACAAGACGAACGAGCTGTCGGCCCATCCCATCCATTCCTTGACCGTCGCCGGACTTACTCCGCTCTCAAGCATGTTGTCGCCGTGTGCCGTGAATCGTAAAGTACTAGTCCGCCTGGTTTGTTCTTTCCGTAAAGCACTCCCGCCCGCTCACACGCCCGCGCCAGCGTCTTGTAAAACTTTGGTGGGATATTCTTACCTCTAAAGAAAACATGCTCCGTGTTTGATGTCGCGCAGCACTCATCCAGTATCTCCATTCCTTACCAGCCAGTGGCCCAATAACTTTTACGTTTCCAGTTTTGCCTTGCTCGATTCTTACCTTGCGCGATTGCCAGTCGATGTCACGCTTTTGGATCTTTGCCATCTCCCCCGTTCGCACGCCGTTGAGCAAACAGAATTGAACAATCCTTCCAACCCTGTGCCTAGCGTCCGCTGATTGCTGCTGTTCACTCTCCCGGCGCGGCGCGTACAGTTCGCCAAGTACGACTTTGATTTCGTGATCGCTCCAGATTCGCTCTCGGCTCGGCAACGGCTTCGCACCAAGGAAGGCCTACCGCACCGCCTATGAGGTTCGGCGCTTCTGGTAGAGCACCAGTCCCAACATATCCGGTCATCAAAAACCCAACTCCGTAACGCGGAAAGCGCGTGATCGTAACACCAATCGACATCTAGATTCTGCCAACGCGCCCACGCCTGCAACTGGCCGCGGAGTTCTTTGCTTCCCTTCCTGTGCTGTAGCACTGACCACCTTCCGAGGCTAACCTTGAAGTCTATCTCAGGGATCTGCCGTAGATACTGAAACGCTTCATGCCAGGACTCAGCTTCGTTGAGATGTTTTTTGAATCGGTAAGCTACAAACGAGCCGAAGCTTGGAAAGACGGTTAGAAAAAGGTCGGTCACAACTTGGGGTCTAAACTTTTGGATCTGTGCAAAAAACAAGGCGCGATCCTTCTTTACTGAATCGCGGTGCGGACCCGGCTTCTCATACTTCCAGTTGTTTATGTCGATGATACAACAAAATCAAAGCAATCAATGAACGATTCAGTGCGAAGCTCACTTTGCCGTTAACGACTTATCTCTACCTCAACCGGCTATCGATCAATGGTCATCGCCGCCCGCCTGGCTTCTTTTGGCTTGCTGGCGCCCGGCTTCGAGGCACGCCAGGCGCTCATTGCTCGGTGCGTGGCTTGTAACGAATCCACGCGATATAGAACTCCTCCGCATACTGTTCTGTGCAGCGCGTCATTTCTGAAAGAAGAGTTTCAGCCTCCAGGAAGCGTCCGGCCCGCGCAAGCTCAGTCGCCCTGCTGAGCGAAACTTGGACCAATCGAGGCGTGCCATGCCGGCAGTGCCGAATCGAGCCGGTGCATTTCCTGCTGGCGGCGCTTAAGATCATTGACGATGCTTACCATCAGGATGCTACAGCCAGAAAAGTTCCAAAGGTCGAGTGAAGCCATTTCAAGAGCCTCCAAAACTCTCCAGTCTCTGTGCATGCCAAAGGTCGAATGAGTTAGTGCGCAGAGATTGCATTGATACGTTTGCGGAGAAAACGCCTTATGAGCCAGGTCTGTCACAGCATTAAAGAGACCGCTGTCGGCGTTGTAGGCAAAGATAAAAGCGCCCATTCAGTGTTTGGTTCTTTTCTTCATAGTAGTGACGATGTGCGTAAGACGTTGCGAGAACAGCTTGCGTTCTGAGCATCTAGGCTACGTTAGCAACCGGCAACCGTATCGAAGGATATTTCTTGGAGTCTTATGATTCACGCAGTTTCTCGCCCTCGCTTTTTTTTGGTTTGAGCGTGAGGTCTTTATTCAGATCGAGTTCTTCCTGAAGGGCTGGGGAGGAACCCGCGGGAGGATAACCCACCCCGGTCTTAATCTCTCGCCACTTGGCTTTCAAATCTTCCTTGAGGTGGCCGGGCGGCTCGTAGCCGTAAGCGCGATATTTTCCCGGCTCGACTTTTCCTTTCTTGCCGACAAAGGCGGCAAACTCCTCCGCCCACTTGTCAAACTTCTCAAAGACATTGGTCTCAGTGGCCATGTGCTCGGCCTGATTGTCGCTGTACTTCTTGCCGTCGCCGAACTGGACGTATCGCCAGAGCTTCTCCGGGACTTCAACACCGCCGTAGCGGCATTGCCAGACAAGTGGCGCGTAGGCGTCGCGGTTATCATCGAACGGCTCCTCCTCAGGGTTGAAATATCTTTTGTGCCGAAGAATTTTCGGTCGTCCCTGTTCGTCCAGTTCGTCGCCGCCGCCATCGCCGTAGCAGAAGAAGCCCGCGGTACGCCCTTCGAGGTGATTGAGGCTCAAATTCTCCCACTCCGGCGCGTGTTCCAATTTCTTCGCCAGTTCTGCATCCTTGTGCTCGATCAACTCCTCGCGCGGGTTGCCGCCATTCATGCATACCAGCCGGTCAAACATCAGTTTCAAGTTGCTCGTGGGCGCGTACCAGTTGATAGGACCAATGATGGCCCACGCGTCTGCGAGGTCGAGCCGGGAGTAAAGGTCGAGGTTCCACATCAGGTCGGGTTCCCAGTGACTGTTCTTCTCATAACAGTTGCAGGGCCACACACAAAGAGCCATTGAGGTTGAAACGCAGGCGTTGCAGCTCTGGATGTGCTCGCGCCCGAAGACATTACCCAGGTCTTCGTAGTCTATCTCCCACTCCTGCGGCAGCCGCTCGGCCATACGCAGCATCAGCGTGCGCGATTTTGAATCAACGCCGGGACAGTTATATTGGCGCCGGTCAGATCCTGACAGAATCAGTATACGAAAAGGACGCTCGGACGTAGGCAGCTTGCCGTTTTCATCATTGGGTTTCATTTGTCTTCCTGAATGGATTAACGCCTTCGGATTCTTAGGATTGTATATGCTAGATTAGCTTATATAGAAGTTTAGTCTAATTCGTTGTCCGCACTGGCGGGAAACCATGAAAAATTCTGGACGCATATCGATCAGTAAGGGGCTCAGTGAACATCGTAAGATGCCAGCATGGCTGAGCGGCTCACTCGTCGTTGGAGCCTTCGGGTTACTGTGGTTGTTGGAGCGTCGCCGTGCCCTGAGACGCGAAGTTGAGCCGAAGCTGAGACGCAATGCGCGCAACCTTGCGGTAGCCGCCTTTGCCGCAGCTTCGCTGCAATTAATCGAACGCCCTCTCATCGAACCGCTTACAAGTCTGGTTGAAAGACGTAGGTTGGGACTGCTAAAGCTCGTGCGTCTTCCGTCATGGCTAGAAGTGACGTTCGCCGTGGTCCTTATGGATTACACTCTGTACGTGTGGCATGTACTCATGCACCTACTGCCTTTTCTGTGGCGCTTCCACGTCGCGCATCATGTTGATCTTGACCTTGACGCTTCTACCGCGCTGCGCTTTCACTTCGGCGAGCTTGCCATCGCAAGCGGTTGGCGCGCTGGGCAGGTCGTGCTAATTGGTGTATCGCCGCTGTCACTATCCGTATGGCAAACCTTCCTGCTTCTATCGGCTCTTTTTCATCATTCGAACGTGCGCCTGCCAATTAACGTCGAGCGGAAACTGAATCGCCTGCTTGTCACGCCGCGCGTGCACGGCATTCACCATTCCATTGTGGACGAGGAGACGAACTCTAATTGGTCAAGTGGGCTGACCGTCTGGGACTGGCTGCATGGCACGCTCCGGTTGAACGTGCCGCAAGACCGGATCACAATTGGCGTGCCTGCCTATCGCGAGCCAGAGGAAGTCAAACTAGTTGACGTTCTGCGGATGCCTTTTGTCGAACAGCGGCCAACGGTGCTTCCGCCCGGAAACGGCGGGGCCCAGCGCGTCAATTCAATGGGCGCAGCCCACCAGCTATTGCCTTGATAAGCAAAGTTGATGAACAAAGATGCGGCAGAAACAGAGCGTCCGGCGCTGTCAATCATCATTCCAACGCTCAATGAAGCACAGTCAATCACAGCAACGCTGGAGGCGCTGACCAGTGTTAGAGGCATTCTCGAGGTAATTGTTGTTGATGGTGGAAGTGGCGACCTGACCACGCAGATTGCACACGAGCATGGTGCACAAGTAATTATGAGTGAACGTGGACGCGGCCTTCAAATGCACAGCGGAGCGTGCGTTGCGCAAGGTGAAGTGCTGTTGTTTCTTCATGCCGACTCCACTGCTCCACCCGCGGCAGCCGAGCTGATTGCTGAAGCTCTTGCGTACGATGCGGCGGCTATCGGTGGCAATTTTGCTGTTCGCTTCGATGGGGTTAGTAGTGCCGCTCGTTTTCTGACATGGCTTTACCCAAAACTGGAAAAGCTCGGGCTTAGCTATGGCGACTCCGGGATCTTCGTCCGTGCATCCGTCTACCGCCAGGTCGGCGGGTTCAAGTCGTTTCCAATTTTCGAGGACTTGGATTTCCTGCGACGGCTCAAGAGACGCGGACGCATCGTTCATTTGCCGGCGGCAGTTGTCACTTCCTCCCGGCGTTTTGAGGGACGCAGCTTCGCGCTCACTTTTGCGCGGTGGTCCATCTTGCAAGGACTTTACTGGGTAGGCGTTCATCCGCGCACCCTCGATCACCTTTACGCGCCAGTACGTGGAAAAGGCTGAGAAAGGAAGCGTCTATTTCTGTTGGCGCATCTAAATGGAGTATCAAAGTAATGTCATATTACGAAGAAGAAGACCTTAATCGCTTTCCGGACATCGGCAAGCATCGGCCTGACCTCTTTGAGAAGTTTATGGCTTGGTATCAGGCTTGTCAGGAGGACGGGGCGCTCACGCGACGTGAGAAGGCGCTTATCGGCCTTGGGGTGGCGCACGCCGTGCAGTGCCCTTACTGCATAGACGCCTTCTCGCAGACTTGTCTTGAAGCTGGCTCGAATATGGATCAGATGACGGAAGCCATTCACGTAGCTTCTGCGATTCGTGGCGGCGCAAGTCTTATCCATGGACTTCAGGCCCACCACTCTGTCAATAAGGTGACGATGTAATGTCACAAGCTTTGCCAGTATTGAATTTTCCGCTCGAGTCTGTGCGTGCGCCGGTCAGTTTTGAGGAGAAGCTTGGGGCTCACGGTCTGGAACTGCGCGCTACGACCGTAGAGACCTTGCAGGTAAATGTCGGGAAGCTTTGCAATCAGGCGTGCAAGCATTGCCATGTTGACGCATCACCAACACGCACTGAGATGATGACGCGAAAAACCGTCGAGCAGGTAATTGCTGCCCTCCGTCAATTTCGTTTTAATACTCTGGACATCACCGGCGGTGCTCCAGAACTCAATCCTTCCTTCAGACATCTTGTTACGGAAGCGAGAGCCCTTGCGACAAACGTCATAGTGCGGCACAACCTGACCGTCATGTTCGAGCCGGGACAAAACGAACTACCTGACTTTTTCCGCGAGCATGAAGTCGAAGTAGTCTCGTCACTCCCTTACTTCCTTGAACATGAGACGGACGCGCAGCGTGGGCACGGAGTCTTTACTAAGTCTATCGAAGCGCTGCATCGCTTGAATGCCGTCGGTTATGGAATTGATCGAACCGGCCTCGTGTTAAATATCGTCTACAATCCGGTCGGCGCATTCCTGCCACCATCTCAAGCCTCCATCGAAGCAGACTTCAAGCGTGAGTTATTGGCGCGTTATGGCGTGTCGTTCAATCACCTCTATACCATCACGAACATGCCGATCAAACGTTTTCTTGACTATCTGCGTCGCAGCGGAAACGAAGAGCGTTACATGCGGAAACTCGTCGAGGCGTTTAATCCGTACGCAGTTGAGGGACTAATGTGTCGCACACTGGTCAGCGTGGATTGGACCGGACGTCTTTATGACTGCGATTTCAATCAAATGCTCGAACTCGGTGTTGCGCCCGAGTTGCCGCAATCAATCGCGGGTTTCGATCCGATAAAATTCGCTTCAAGACGGGTCATGACGGGCGCGCACTGCTTCGGCTGCACCGCGGGCGCAGGATCGTCCTGCGGCGGTGCGGTGCGGGTTTAAAGACTTGTCAGGATGGTTGCTGAGTAAAGGCGACGCCTCAACCAACGTATTCAAACATCGGCCAGCTTCCCAGGAGGAACAATCGTGAAGGTCTTAACAGTCTTTTTCCAAATAATCGTTCTGCTCTCCGTTTCAATGGCTGCGAAGATGCAAACACCAAGCGCATCTTCGCGCAGCAGTCCGATCGGAGTCGGAAACATGGCTCCGGATCTTACGCTCAAGGATCAGAACGGGCGGAAAGTTAAACTCTCGGCGGCCCGCGGCAAGAGCCCGGTCGTGCTGGTCTTCTATCGCGGCTACTGGTGACCCTTCTGTGCTTGGCAGTTAGCCGAATTACGTTTTCTGTCAAAGAAGGGTGAGAAGGTGAAACTCTATGCGATTAGCATCGATCCACCCGAGACTACCAAGAGCTTTGCGCAGAAGATTGCCGCTGACGGCAAGGGTGAAATCAACTTCCCAATTCTTTCCGACCCTGATCATAGGATCATCGACGCCTACGGACTGCGCGATCCCGCTTATGAAAGCCAGAAGGTCTACGGCATTCCTCACCCTGCTGTTTAGGTGATCGACAAGAAAGGCCGCGTCGTCTGGACCAGGATCGAGTCGGATACAAACAGCGACCCGGCAATAGTGAAATTCGCGCAGCACTTCGTACTTTAAAGTAAGCTGAGGCGATTATTTATTTGCCAATCCTGCTTGAAAGGAGGCGTCGCGTGTCGTCACCGAAATTCATCCCGCTTACCGGCTATCATGAGTATGACAGTGATGAAATGAAACAGCGTGCGGTTTCATTTCACGAACAGATGCGACGCAGACGCACTGTTCGTCAGTTCTCGAATCGTGCTGTTCCCCGAGAGATCATAGAGCAGTGTATCCTTGCAGCAGCTACAGCACCGAGTGGAGCAAACCTTCAGCCCTGGCACTTTGTAGTTGTCACCGATCCATCCGTGAAACGCCAAATCAGGGTGGCTGCCGAGGAAGAGGAAAAAGAGTTCTACAATCGACGCGCTCCTAAAGAGTGGCTAGAGGCTCTTGCGCCCTTGGGGACAGACGAACACAAGCCATTTCTGGAGATAGCGCCTTATCTGATAACGATATTTGAAGAACGCTATGGAAAGTTGCCGACTGGTGGGCAGGTTAAGCATTACTACCCGAAAGAGTCGGTGGGAATAGCGACCGGCCTATTGATCACGGCGATCCAGCATGTTGGCCTTGCTTCGCTGACGCACACGCCAAGTCCCATGAAGTTCCTGAATGAAATACTAGGAAGGCCGAGCAACGAGTCTCCCTTTCTTTTGTTGGTCGTGGGCTATCCAGCCGAAGATGCGATGGTGCCTGACATTAAGAGGAAGAGCCTTGAGGATGTCTGTACGTTTGTTTAGCCAATCAATTTCAATTTGGAATTTTCTTAATCCAGAGATAAACGAGATGAGGTTGCTGCAGATAAGGGCGCTTTTGATTCTTAACTAACAACAAGTGTTCGTTTCGGTGGATGTGACCATGAGTAAGAAATCAATCATTGTTTTCAGCTTAGCGCTTTTCCTCTGTCCGAAACTCCTGGCCCAATCAGTCATCAACGTTTCAAGAATAGGCGCAACGGACGCCCTTCCTGCGTCGGTACAAAAGCGAGGTGAGACACGTACTCTGTCCGGCGTAATCATCTCGCAGCAAAACGAGTTAGTGCCTGCGGTGACGGTGATCGCGCGCTATAGTTCCGGCGAGCAACGGGTCACCAGCGACGAAGAGGGTAACTTTCGCCTCGTGGTTCCGAACGAACAAGTGACGTTGACGTTTGAAGGGAAGAATGTGAGTTCGTCTGAAAGGATCATCAATCCCGGCGACGCGACGGAGAATCTCCGAATCAAAATCGATTTAGTCGCCTCGCAGATTAACGAGAGTGTCGTGATCGTCGGAACGGCGCTCGAACCGTCCATCGAACGAGTTGACGGAGACGGCTTCGACGACGACGACCCGACCGATAGACCCGGACTCATGGGCGACGAAATCCAGCAGCACGATTCGCGTTTGCAGCAGGGCGTTCATGTCCAGTACCTGCGCCCCTTCAAACTGTTCGGGCGGCAGGCGCTCTTAAACGCTGGATCGAACTCAATCTCAATATCGACAACCTCTTCAACAAACGCTATTTCGAGACGCAGAACTTCTATGAGTCGCGGTCAAGACTGGGCGACCCGCTCCTCTCCCGGATCCACGGCACACCCGGCTATTCGATTGGGGTGACGGGTGGGGTCACGTTCAGATTCGGAGAGAAGCAACGAAGGTAAACACAACCCTTCGGTTGCATTCACTCGGATAGCGACAAGCTGCTGGACGGAAGGAAGGCGATGGAAAGATATATGCGCAGTTCATTTGGTGATCTGGTATCGCGTACTCTGCTTTGCTTCTTCTTAGCTCTTGCGCCGCTTGGGTGCTGGAGTGCTACCTGGCAACCAAAACGAGCGCTCGCTCCAGCCGGGTCACCGACAACGATGCCGGCGATCGAACCGTCACAGCAGTCGGCAGCGGATGCCGTCGACCGTCCGACCGGCGAACCTTACACGGGCGATCTTTCAATTTTTGAAGACCCAAAGCGTGAGCAGCAACTTCAAATAGATCGCGTTATGGACATCCTCGGAATACGCACAGGTTCGAACGTTGCTGATATCGGCGCCGGCTCGGGATGGTTTACCGTTCGAGCAGCGCGACTGGCAGGTCCAGGCGGAATGGTTTACGCCGTTGAAATCAATCGGGACTATCTGGATTACATCGAGAAGCGGGCAAAGCGAGAGAACCTTACAAACATTCGCATCATTCTCGGTAAGGAGGACGATCCACTGCTTCCGCAGAAGAGCGTTGATGCGGTGCTGTTATTGAAGACGTATCACGAAGTCGCGCAACCTATTCGTCTGTTGAAGCGAACTCTCGAGAGCATGCGTCCGGGCGCGCTGCTTGGCATCATTGACCGTAATGGCAAGGGCGACGATCATGGAATTGATTCTGACATTGTAATCAAGGAAGCCGAGAGGGCAGGGTTTGCGATCGTGGGCCAGTACGACTTCGTCAAGTCGGATGGTGTTGATTACTTGCTCGTGTTTCGAGCGAAATAGTAAGAGTCTGGTGAGTGACTCACCTCAAAACAAACTCAATGGGTTTAGGCTTGAGCGCAAGAACGAATTTCTTTCTCGGCTGCATTCTGGCAGTCGCTTCGCTGTCTTTCGCTCCCACTGTCGCTGCCCAGAACCTAACCTTCGAAGATGTAAAAAAATTTCCGGTGCCCCCTGGGGCTCAGCGATTCTCATACGGAAGCGATCCTTCTCAGTTTGGCGAGTTGCGCTTGCCCCAAGGGATGACAAAAGGGAAAGGATCCTATCCGGTTGTAGTGGTAATTCACGGAGGCTGCTGGTACTCGGAATATGATCTGAGCCAGGTCGCGAGTTTCTATGCCAGTCTTGCCGGGCTGGGCGTGCCAAGAGGGAGCCTGGAGTATCGTCGCATCGGCAACCCCAGAGGCGGGTGGCCGGGTACGTTCACCGATGTCGCCAGAGGTACAGATCATCTGCGCGTGCTGGCGCGCTCGTTCCCACTCGACCTAACGCGTGTGATCGTCGTTGGCCACTCCGCCGGCGGCCAGTTAGCCCTTTGGTTGGCCGCGCGCCAACGCTTGCCCAAAAGTAGTTCTTTGTACACAAACAACCCCTTAACGTTGCGGGGAATCGTGTCTCTGGCTGGCATTACAGACTTAAGAAGTTATCGACCAAACTGTGGCGATGCTGTAACCAAGCTGCTCGGCGGATCACCCGAAGCAGTGTCCGACAGATATCGACAGACGTCTTCTATTGAACTGTTACCGCTCAAGATTGAACAACGCTTGATACACGGCGCGCTTGATGAGATTGTGCCCGCTGATTTCAGTAAAGACTATGCGGCCGCCGCAGGGAAGAAGGGAGATAGTGTGCGACTCACTATCGTCCCCAACGCTGGGCACTTCGATTCGATCGCTCCCAAATCTTCTTCCTGGGCGGCTGTGGAGAACGCAGTGCGATCTCTCTTAACATTGAAGAAACGGTGACGCATCTGCGAAAACTCAAGCTCATCCTCAAATATTTATTGGCCGCATTCTTTGTGGTGGGGGGCCTTAACCACTTCATTAATCCTGCCTTCTATCTAAAGATAATACCTCCCTATCTACCCTGGCATTTGCTGTTAGTTTATCTGAGCGGCTTTTTTGAAATTGCTCTGGGAATCTTGCTACTGATACCGAAGTTCACGCACATCGCGGCTTGGGGACTAATCGCGCTGCTAATCGCAGTCTTTCCCGCCAACATCCATATGGCCATCAATCATGAGCTTTTCCCAGAGTATAGCGTCATGACGTTGTGGTTAAGGCTGCCACTTCAATTCGTGTTGATGGCCTTGTCTTATTGGTACACTAACAGTTAGAAGATCAGCTTAAGCCCAAATTGCAGCACGCGCGGGCCACCGTCGCCAAGACGGGGATTTCCAGCATCTACATCCGGCGTGCTTCCAATCGCGCCGAAGGCGCCGCTATTAACCTGCACATTCGGCAGCGCGAAGTTGGGATGATTGAAGATATTGAAGAACTCGGAGCGGAATTGCACCGAGACTCGTTCATTGATCCTCGTATTCTTGTTAACTGAGAAGTCAAACACGTTGAAGCGCGGGCCGACAATGATGTTGCGCCCTGCCGTGCCGAACGTGCCCGCCGCCGGAATCTGCCAGGCCGGATTGTCGCCCGGACGACAGGTGCTTCTACGTGTGCCATCGGCGTTCAGCACGCACGGATTGATCCATGCGGTGACCGTGCGGCCGCCCGCGTAGATATCACCGATGACGTTTGGACGATCGTTTAGCTCGCCCGTTAGGCTTACGTCCGTGCTGATAAAAGGCGTGATTGGTATGCCGCTTGAGGAAGTAAGGATTCCGGCCAATTGCCAGCCTTCCGTCAACCGCCGCGGCAACCCTGCGAGCCGATGCGGCAGGAACTTCAAGTCATAAACGAAGTTTGTCGTGAATCGATGGCGCACGTCGAAACTCGAAACCGCGCGTTCGGCCCGCGCGTTATAACTATCTTGTGGAAACGAAACGCCCCGCGTGCCCCCATAAATGCCATTCGAAGCATCGTCAATAGACTTGGACCACGTGTAGGAAACAAAGAGCGTCAGTCCACTCGAGAGTCGCCTTCGCAGGTAGGTCTGCAACGCGTTATAGTTCGAGTTTGCCGAGGTCTCAAAGTAGTTGATGAAACTGTACTGCGGAAAGCGCGCGTTGAATGGTCTGCGGCTTTGCGCGGTCCCCACACCAGGCACTGCCTGATTGATGTCGCGAACGCGATACAGCTTTCTTCCCTGCGACCCGACGTACGAAACCTGGACAAAGTTCCTTCGCTAAGCGAATGCTGGAGGTTGACGTTGTAGCTCTGGACGTAAGGCGTAGCGAGATTCAGATCGACGCCAAAGATCGGAAAGGGAGTGGGGGGCACCGTTGTGCCGGGGAAAATCGCTACCCCGGGGCCGAAGGGCACCGTGGCCGTCGACGGGAAGGTCACATTGAAAGTCCCTATCGCGGGCACAAAGTTGTTGCCGACGCTGCCCGGACCACCGTTCTGGAAACTGTGTGCGAGAAAAAAGTCCTGCGAAGGCGCATCGTAATAGATGCCATAGCCGGCGCGCAGGACGGTCTTGCTTTTGGCTGTCAGATCGTAAGCCAATCCCAAACGAGGCGCGAAATTGTTTCGGTCTTTGCGATAAAGGCGCGGCAGATTAGAGTCGCCGACCTGCACGAGCCCAACGCTTGGTACAAAGTTAGAGATTTGTTTGTGCTCGTCGCCAAAAACCCCTATGTATTCATAACGAAGACCAAGATTGAGCGTTAGGCGCGGGTTCACTTTCCAATCATCCTGCGCGAACAGGCCCAGGTTATTCGAGAAAGTGTCGCGCCGCGTGCCGCCGCGAAGAATCACCGTGCTGCTAGTTGAGGGAATTCCCGCGAGAAAGTTGGCCAGCGGGCTGAAGGTGACGGCTCCGGCAGTGCTGCCGAGGAAGTTGATCTGCCCGCGTTTAAAAGTGTCGTTCACTGAGTTGACAAGCGGACGGCGATACTCGCCACCAAACTTATAAGTGTGCGCGCCGCTGGTCCAGGTCACGTTATCAACCACTTGATAAGCACTGCTGACGCGACTGCGCGGCAGGTTGTTTGGCGAACCGAGAGGCACAAAACCAGTAACGGTAATTGTCGGCAGGCCGCCGCTGTTTAGGCCGGTGTTGAGGCCGATGCTGGAGGGATCAAAGCTCGCATCGAGCGGAGTAAAGCCTTGCGTAAAGCGATTGTAGCTCAAGCGCATTTCGTTGATAATTGTCGGAGTGGCGAGGTATTGGAAATTAATGCCAACGAGCTGAATGCGTGTCGGAACAACAGTTTGATACGCCGGAAGCGGCGAACCATTGCCGCTCGTCAGCGGGAAGACCTGAGTGCCCTGGCCGAAGATGTAGCGACCGCTCATGTTCAACTTGCTGGTTATGCGGTGATCGATCTTAGCAAGAAAATTATTACTTCGATTGCTGTTCGGCGCTCCAAACAGATAATTGTTTGTCCCGGAACTGTTTTCCGCCGGGAAGAGAGCCAGCAGTCGCGTACTCAGCGGGTTTTCGGGCCGGCCATTGGCAGCGTTGAGAGCGCGCGCGGTGGCAATCGCCGCAACGGAAGGCACAAGGACGGCAGCGGGGGAGAAGACGGATTCGCGCTGGCCTTCGTAGCCGGCAAAAAAGAACGTGCGGTTACGGATGATTGGCCCGCCGAGAACTCCGCCAAAATTATTGTTCTTGAATTCGTTTCTCTTTCCTTCAAAAAAGTTTCGCGCGTCGAAGTTGTCGTTGCGCAAGAACTCGTAGGCAGAGCCGTGAAAATCGTTGGTGCCGGCTTTGAC
>JBPCLZ010000093.1:0-47946 GCA_051002775.1 Pyrinomonadaceae bacterium
ACGTGGCAAGACTTTTGACGCTGATATCGTTATGGTTGCGTTCTGCATGAATGACATAGTCAACCCAACGCTGCATTGGGGTGACGCGACAGGGGTGAAGATACCAAACGAGGCAATACCAAACCTCGATTACGATCGCAGCCAGATCTTGCCAAGAATTCAACAGCTCGAAGAAGAACGGCGGCGGAATGGCGAAGGAGGACCGCCGCGGTTCCTGCGAAGTTTGGAGCTGTACCAGGCCGTGGAGAAAGCGAAGGCGTACCTTTTTCAGAAAAAGTCCAGGCATTACCCCGTCAACAATTCAGGAATACCTACTTTCATTACGACAGAAGACAGCTTGAGCATAGAAGCGCTGCTGGACAGAAATACTCCGGAGTGGCGTTGGCTGGCGGCAATCTACGATCGTCTGGCAGAGGCAGTACGAGCAAATGGCTCGAAATTAGTGGTTGTGATTTTTCCTCTTGCTTATCAGTTAGACCCAAACTATCCCTTCCTGCCGCAGGCGAAAATCCTCGAGTACTGTAAGGAGAAATCCCTTCCCTGCCTTGACCTGTTGCCATCGTTTAGACAACACGCCAAAGAAGAGATTTTCCTGCTCGACCAGGAAAGGTTTTACGATATCTGGCACCTCACGAATTACGGACACCAGTTGAGCGGTGAAGAAATAGTCCGCTTTTTGCGCGACCAACGATTGTTGCCGGTAAAACGAGACGAGGCGACATCAATGTCACACATAACTGGCGACCACTTGTTGGAAAGTACGCGGGCCCAACCAACAGGTCGCCGTCCCCATGCTCAAGACAAAAACTAAAGGCAGCCAACTAGTGGCTGCCTGTAGTCTTGTTCCGCTAATGCTGCGGTTGAATTCTCTTGGGCAAATTCTAGAAATCGAATCTGATGCCGAGCTGAATTTCGCGGTTATAGCTTGAGTTAAAAGTGAATGAAGGCGAACTCGACACGAACAAACGCGGCGTACCGAAGTTTGTTGTTCGCGTTAGACGTCCGCCGCCAGTCGTGGCGAATGCGTAAAGCGTGTTATTGACAGCCGACACGTTCGAGCTGTTAAAGATGTTAAAGCCCTCCACAAACAAAGACAGGCGATAGCGTTCGCCAAAGCGAATGATCCGGCCCACCCGCAGGTCAATCTGATAAAACCCCGGAGTCGTAAATTGGTTCCGCAGGGTTCCGGGTGTCCGGTCATTGGCGAAGTTACCGTCGTTGTTCGGGTCGCCGGAAACCGCGGCTGGGTAAGTAAAACCTGACTGGGCCACGAAAATTCCGGTGATCAAGTAGTCACTCAAAAGCGCGCGGATAATTTTATTGTCGCTGTGTCTGAAAGTTCCTGTCTCGTAAACCGGACTGAAAATAAACCGGTGGCGAACATCCAGATCTGAAATACCGTATTCGCCAGAAAGATCAAACTGATTCTGCGCGATCTTCGAGTCGTCAACTCCCGGAACCACCGATGTCTGATCCGGTTTGCTGTCCTTGGCTTTCGACAACGTATAGCTCAGGTTGAACTGGAAACGATTTGTAAAGCGTCGGTTCAATTCAAGGCTCAGTCCGTGATAAAGAGATTTCGCCGTGCTTTCAAACAGGCTGATGCGTTGGAATTGCGGGATCGGACGCGTAGCTGGAAATCTTTGGACCGTCAAAGTCTCGCCGGTTGCCGTCGAGCCGTTAAAAATCGGAAGCGTGGTGGGAACCGGCGCGCTCAAGTTTGCGTTTCTGGTGCGCGTCAAATTGCTGCCGCGAAAGATTTGATACTGTGCGGAAAAAGTCGTATTTGAAAATACTTCGCGTTCGAACTGCAAATGGAATTGCTGTGTATACGGCTGTTGGTAACCCCTGTCAAATAGATAGAGATTCGGGGTAACTGCCGCCACGGTTGTGGGAACGCTCGGGAAAACGTTTGGGTATACCGGGCAAAGAGCCGGTGAAGTCAAACAATTTATGTCAATGGCCACGACCTGAATTCCGTTTTGCGAGTGGGCCGTTCCGGTAAGGATCGATGGCGTACGTCCGTAGAAGACTCCGTATGCAGCGCGAACTACCGTTGTCGGATCGAAGGAATACGCCATACCCAGTCGCGGCGCGAAATTGTTTTTATCTTTCGGTTGAAATCCGGTATCGAATCCCGCGGCCGCTAAAGCCGGATCAGGATTGCGAAGCTGAGGTGGGGCAATTGCCTGATAATCGTAGCGCAGGCCCAGATTAAAAGTTAATTTGGGGGTGGCGCGCCAGTCATCCTGCACGAAAAATCCGTATTCCGAACTGTTCGGGAATGTTGTTCCTCCCGTAGTTCCTGCTCCTGCAAAGCTCTGACGGTATCTCGAGGGCGTTCCGGCAGCTAGTGCCGCATAGCTCGTGAATGTATAAGCACCACTGAAAAGTCCGGGAAAGAAATTGAAGATGCGGTCAAACAACAAATCCGCGCCATATTTGACGCTGTGGTTACCGGTAATCCAGGTCTGGTTATTAATAAATTGATAACGCTTGATGGTTGTTTCCCGAGGGCTGAAGTTGTTGCGCCCGAAGAGAAACGTACCATCACTTATGCCCCCAGCCGAAGCGCTCACCGCCGTTTCCGGGTCGGTTGAGTTGGACAGTCCGGGCTCCCGATCGCGCGAGTACTGAAAACGAAATTCGTTGATCAGATTTGTGAGAATGGTCGAAGTCCAACCGGTTGAGAACGTCGTAGTTTTCACATTACTGTTTCCCGTGTGCTCCCGGGCGCTTAAAGGTCCCGAGTTTTCCAGGTTAGTTCCCGTAAAATTCTGCTGATTGAAACGAACCCAGAGTTGGTTGCGGTCGTTAATATTGAAATCTGTTTTGATCAGATAGGTGTCCTGGACGCGATCGATATTGTAGGACGCTACTTTCGGCGTCAGCAAAGTTATGACGCTCGCCGGAGCAAATGGCAGGGAACGAAGCACGACCGGATTCGGAAGATTAGAGCGCTGTCCTTCATAGGCGCCGAAGAAGAAGGCTTTATCTTTTTTAATCGGGCCGCCGATAGTTCCGCCGAATTGATTGATCTGGCCTGGGGGCCGCAGACGATTTGCCGCCACCAAATTCGGGTTGCGGGCGTTCAATGATTCATCGCGGAAATATTCAAACACGCTTCCCGAAAATCTGTTGGTTCCCGATT
Source organism: Pyrinomonadaceae bacterium (assembly GCA_051002775.1). GTDB lineage: Bacteria > Acidobacteriota > Blastocatellia > Pyrinomonadales > Pyrinomonadaceae > PSRF01. Next base: position 3,152 of record JBPCLZ010000093.1, read on the forward strand.
TGGTTACAACGTTGATCACCGCGCCAGCGGCTCTTCCGAATTCTGCCGAAAAACCATTCTGGTTGACTTGAAACTCTCTGACCGTGTCAATCGAAAATTGTGAAGGCGCGCGTCCCGATCCGGTTCTTCCGGAAGCCTGGCCGAAAAACGTATTGTCACTACTCGTTCCGTCGATCTGCAGGCTGTTCAGGGTTCCCTTTTGTCCGCCGACTGCCAAGTCGCCCGAGCGAGTCGGGTCGCGAACGATTCCGGGTGTTAACGTAACAAAGTCAAGAAAATTGCGTCCATTCGTCGGCAAATTGATCACGCGACGCTCACTGACGGTTGAGGAGACCGAGCTTCGCGTCGTTTCCACGCCTACGCCCTGATCCTCGACGTTAACGACGTTTACCGTTCCGCCGGCCGTCAGCGCGACTTGAAGGGTATTCTTCGCGCCGACTGTAACCTGGACGTTTTCGTAGGTTGCTGCAGCAAAGCCGCTGGTCGCTGCAGTCGTCACCTTATAGTTTCCGGGCGGTAAAAACGACAGGACAAAAATGCCGTCGTCGCTTGTCTGGGTGGACTTTTCAAGACCTGTTTCGACATTCGTTCCGGTGATTGTCACGTTCGGCACCACCGCGCCGTTTGGGTCGACAACGGTGCCTTCGATATTGCCGGTGGTAGCTTGCGATTGTGCAAAAGCAGCTGTCGCGGTCGCCAGGACGAGCAATGCGAACAGACAAAGTCGGACAACGGGGGCTTTAGTGATGCTCATATTTTTCCTCATAAAAAAGAATAGGGAGTAGAATTAAAGTCGCTCGCCTTATTGCGCAGCAAGTGGCAGCAAACCTTAAGTTGATGGCTGGGGGATAGTAGTAGATTGTGAGGAACCAGATCAAGGAACAATTTGATAAATTTTGGATGAAATAATCTTTATCTACAAGGCGAAGGTAATCGAGAAACCTAGTGTCCAGCGGGCGTTCCGGCCGCCGGACGCCAGAAGGACGCTAAACCTCGCCCACTTACCGCCTGCACGAAACTCATCACGCCCATATAGCCGAAACCGAAGAAGAAGAGGAACAGAAAAGGCACCGTGCCCCACATGCGCATGCGAATGGCATAAAGAATCGCCAGCAGGAAATAAATCGAGAAACCCAACTCTAAGAGCGGCAGCAATCCGCGCTTGCGTTTGTACTTCTTTTGTTTCCAGGTCTCGTCATGAGTTTTTTCCACCTGGTATTTCGGTGTCCGCACAAACTCGCTCTTGATACCCAACAGCGCCTCTAAAACAGCGCGGGCGTTTGAGAAAGCCAAACCAATTCCCAGCGCCATCACCATGGGCAGATGCAACAAACGCGGCGCGCGCTTTTCATCCAGATACCAGACAGCGGTGCCGTAAAAAAGAAACACGGAGATCGACGAGAAAAACAGCAGTGGCAAATCCAGAACCATCAGGTGGTAGAACGGCTGATTGTAACGAACCAACAACAGCGGGAACTGCAGAAAACTTGCGACAATCATGAGCGGATAACTGATGTTGCCGGTTAGCCGGAAAAACATTTCCAGCCGCACGCGCATCGGCAACTTTGAACCCCAAATGCGTGGATAAAGCTTGATGCCAACCTGCATCACGCCTTTCGCCCAGCGGCGCTGTTGCGCCTTGAACGCATTTATCTCAACGGGGATTTCCGCCGGCGCCTCTTCATCCAGCAGATAGACAAATTTCCAGCCCATCAACTGCGCGCGAAAGCTCAAGTCGGTATCTTCAGTCAGCGTATCGTGTTGCCAGCCGCCGCTCATCGCAATTGCGTCGCGTCGCCAAATGCCGGCGGTGCCGTTGAAATTGAAAAAGCCGCCGGTGCGATTGCGCGTGGTTTGTTCAACGACGAAATGGCCATCGAGCATGATCGTCTGCAAACGCGTCAACAAATTGTATTTGGCGTTGATGTGGGACCAACGCATTTGGGCGCAGCTCACCATCGGGTCAGTGAAGAAATCAACCAGCTTGCGCAAACAGTCGGCCTTTGGAACAAAATCGGCGTCAAAGATGGCAAGCAATTCACCCTTCGCCGTTTTCATTCCGTTCTCGAGCGCGCCGGCCTTGAAGCCAGTGCGATCCAACCGGTGAACATATTCGATGTCGAAACCTAATTGCTTGTACTTCGCGACTGTCTCCTCCGCCAGTTTCACAGTCTCGTCGGTTGAGTCGTCGAGCACCTGAATCTGGAGCTTGTCGTGCGGATAGTCGATCTCGGTGATGGCTCTGAGGAGCCGCTGCACCACATACATTTCGTTAAAGAGCGGTAACTGCACAGTGATCACCGGCAGCTCCGCCTCGCTGAATGTGCCCTTCGGCTGCGGGACAAACTTGCGATAGCGCCAGAAATCGATCACTTGCTTGACGCGATAGGCGCCATAAACTGCCAACACGCCAAGGATGGCGAAATACAAGATCAGGATGGTCCAATCAAAAGCGTCGAGTTGATAAAGCGGACTGATGTTGCCCCAGGTCTTGTTGACCAGGTCCTGGAAATAGAGCTCAAAAAGTTTATCCGGAGTGGGACCGAGGGGTGGAACTGTACCTTGAAAAATCAAAGCCATAAATAACTACCGCAAACCTCAAATCTTAAAAGCGCCGCCTGTCAGGGCCGGACGGCGCGCGCGGAGATTCTATACTGAAGCAGGTCTACTAGGAAATGCGATCTGACAGGATTGACAAGATTAACAAGATGAGACAGGACACCAGCGAGCCGGGCGTTGAATCTTGTCTATCTTGTTAATCCTGTCCTTTATTGCGTTTGAGAATTTGGTAGCACATCAGATACGACGATGTGGAGCGCTGTAATCACTGGGCGCAACTCTTGAGTCGCCGGGCACAGCATCAGGAAAGACCGGCAGCATTGTCGTGACCGGCTGTGGCTTTCGACCTGTTAAGCGTAGGCCCAAATCGAGCAGGCCCGGCATCACGTAAAAAACAGCGACTGCACCCAGTAAGGCGGCGGTAATCAAACGGGAAGAATGCGTGTTATCCCAAATACCAAAAAATCCGAGCGCGTAATCTATCGCGAGCGGAGCTGCGGCAATGAACAACCACTTTCGTGGTGGCGCATCAATTTTCTCTAACGAACAAACCAGCGGATAGATAACTGTCGCGAGCGTAAAGCCTGCGTACAGACCCAAGCAGCGCGAGCAAACTGCGAATGGATGTCCGGCAATGAAAAAGGATCGTTCCGGTATCTGATGGCAAACAAGACTAAACGCGTGATAGATCGGAAGTGCCCAGAACAGGTGGCCGGAGCTTAGCGCCAACGGCGCCCCAATGATTGCGGCGCAGATTAGCAGCGAGCCCACCGCGATAACCAACCAGATTACCGGCTGACTACGACGGGAAACTTGCTGCGGAATATAATTTTCAGGCGAGGCGTACATTCGTAGATCTAAATCGTGCTTTGTACTTTGCTCTTCGTACTTTGTACTTTGAGTTACTTAAAGCGTCGGATTTCGAGAGCAAAAGCAAAGTACAAAGCTCAAAGCACCAAGCTCCAAGCTCAAAGATTAAAATCGAATCACCGTATCCGGTCCGCCCTCAATGTGCAGCGTATCGACGAAACGTATGTGGCGCGACTCGGTAGTCATAACGACTGAGTGGGTGCGCTTCCCGGCGCCGAAAAACCTGACACCTTTCAATAACGCGCCATCGGTCACTCCGGTGGCCGCGAAAATTATTTTGCGTCCGGGCGCCAGATCGTTGGTGTCGTAAATTTTGTTTGCGTCGCTGATGCCCATTGACTGCAGACGCTCCAACACCTGCTCCTTCGGTGGCACTTTGTCTTTATCAACGCCGAGAAGTTCAGGATCGAAAATGAGTCGCGCCTGGATTTCACCATTCAGGCATTTCATCGCCGCTGCCGTAATTACACCTTCCGGCGCGCCACCGATGCCCACCAGCGCATGAATGTTTGTGCCCGCGACCGCTGCGGAAATACCCGCGGAAAGATCGCCGTCACCAATCAAACGAATGCGCGCGCCGGCTTCGCGCACGTCAGTGATTAGCTTCTGATGGCGAGTACGATCGAGAACTATCACCGTCAAGTCTTCAACGTCGCGACCCAGGCGACGCGCAATGTTCTTAAGGTTGTCTTTGACGGGTGCGTCGAGATCAACCACGCCACGCGACGACGGCCCGACCACTATCTTGTCCATATAAAGGTCTGGCGCATTCAGTAGTCCACCGCGTTCAGCAGCGGCCAGCACCGCAATGGCGTTGTTGGAGCCTAACGCGCACAGATTTGTTCCTTCCAGCGGATCGACTGCGATATCCACTTGCGGGCAGGATTCGGCCAGGTCCTCGCTCACGCCATAGCCGCCGCCGACTTCTTCACCGATGTAAAGCATGGGCGCTTCGTCGCGTTCGCCCTCGCCAATCACGATTCGGCCGCGCATGGGCACCGTGTCCATAACCTCGCGCATAGCCTCAACCGCGACGTGGTCGGAATACTTGCGGTCGCCCTGGCCCATGGTACGCGCCGCGGCAATTGCCGCTGCTTCACAAACGCGCAAGAAATCCAGAGACAGCTCGCGCTCGGTCTTTAATTCGTGGACCATACTCAATTCTCCTGAAGTCGGATTGTGGCTGCTAACCGTCTCGAAAGCTAATGCCAGCAGATGAAGAAGTGCGCGCTCATACTACCAGAGCACCGTAGGAATTTGTAGCGGATGGCCCGTTCGTACTGACGCAGTTTGACCTCAACCGCCGTTCTCAGCAGCACCGTGGCGTTAACCCGCAATGCGAGATCCGAGATAGCGTCGTCGGGCCGGAACTATACCTTGTCGTGGGTCGACGAATACAGAACCGGGAAGCGGTAGCGACCGGGTCTACGAAACGTGGGATTCACCTTCATTGTAAGCTAGCGCCTCGGCTATTCATGAAATGAAGATGTTATTTATCGCAACTCCAACCCGGTCGCTCCCGCCCCCGGTTCTGTATTCGTCGAGACCCCACAATGCAAATAGAATCAGTAGGCAATTCATACTCCTATCGAGAGTTCTGATTTCGTTGATCTCTTATCGCGTTTATTTGTAAAGCTAACCTGCGTGTCGCAGATTCCTTAGCTGTCAAAATCATCGACGGAATCGCTTCCGTTCGGATACACTCAAGCTCGGGCCTCGGCTAAAACTATAGGCAGCGGCAAACGCAATGAAACAAGTTAAACCACTAGTGCTCGATCTGAGTGAAGTCGGCGCGGGCGATGTACAACTCGTGGGCGGGAAGTGTGCGAGTCTCGGCGAACTCTTCCGCGCATTGGTACCACGCGGAGTGCGCTCCGTCGATGGCTTTTCTACGACCAGCGAATCTTACCGCTTGCTGTTACAGACAAACGGCCTGGGCAAACGCCTGCGCGAGTTGATGAACGGTTTGGACCACAACGACATTCGCGCGCTCAATGTAGCCGGTCGCGAAGCGCGCGCCCTGATGTTGGACACGCCGTTGCCCGCGGAAGTTAATGAAGCAATCCTCGATGCCTTTCGGCGGCTTTGCCAGCGCCTGGGTCGAAAGCCTGAAGTTGCGGTCCGCTCGTCGGCCACTGCCGAAGATCTTCCCGACGCTTCCTTTGCCGGACAACAAGACACAATTCTCAACGTTCGCGGTGAAACACATCTCATCGAAGCGTGCCATCGTTGTTTTGCTTCGCTTTGGACTGACCGAGCGATCTCGTATCGCGCTGCGCGTGGTTACGACCATTTCGAAGTCGCGCTCTCGATCGGCGTGCAACCAATGGTGCGTTCTGACCAGGCGTGTTCCGGCGTCATGTTTACGCTGGACACTGAGTCTGGTTTTCGCGATGTGGTCGTAATTAACGGCGCCTGGGGACTGGGCGAAGCAATCGTGCAGGGCATGGCCACGCCCGACGAATGGGTTGTATTTAAACCAACTCTGCAAACCGGCGCGCGGCCAATCGTTAGTCGCCGTTTGGGCGGCAAAGAAGTGAAAATGGTTTACGGTTTAGATGGAAAAGGCACTCGCACGCGCGAGGTTGTTGAGGCGCAACGCGGCCGGTTTGTACTCGGCGATTACGAGGTGCTTGAGCTGGCGCGCTGGGCCTGCTTGATTGAGGAGCATTATTCAACTCTTGCCGGCCGCTCAACGCCGATGGACATCGAATGGGCCAAGGATGGGCAAACCGGCGAGTTGTTCATTCTTCAGGCAAGGCCTGAGACGGTCCATGCCAGTAATCGCGAAAACTATATCGAGACGTACAGGCTCACCGGGGAACATGGTGCACCGCTCGTTACCGGCATTGCAGTCGGCGAAAGGGTCAGTCAGGGACGCGTGCACGTGCTGGCCGATCCGGATCACCTCGCCGAATTCAAAGCCGGCGATGTGCTGGTCACTTCCATGACTGACCCGGCCTGGGAACCGATCATGAAACGCGCCGCGGCTATAGTCACTGACCGCGGCGGCCGAACCTGTCACAGCGCGATCATCAGCCGCGAGCTGGGGCTGCCGTGCATTGTCGGCACCGGCAATGCCACGCAACTTTTGCAAAGCGGCATGGATGTGACGGTGTCGTGTTCGGAAGGTGCGCACGGCAACATTTACGAAGGCTTAGTCGAGTTTGCAGTTGATCGCCGCGTCGTCGGTGAGGAACAAAGACCGCGCACGCAGGTTATGATGAACGTCGGCGATCCGGATCACGCTTTTGCGGTTGCTTCATTGCCGAATGACGGCGTTGGTCTGGCCCGGCTCGAGTTCATCATCAACAACCACATCGGCATCCATCCGATGGCGCTGGTGCGCTATCCGCATCTCGATAACCCCGCAGTCGTGAAAGAAATCGAACGCCGCATCGGTGAAGAAGATCCTCGCGAGTTTTTTGTGCGCCGGTTGTCGGAAGGCATTGCTCGCATCGCAGCTGCGTTTTACCCGAAGCCGGTCATAGTCAGAATGTCTGACTTCAAATCAAACGAATACGCGATGCTGATCGGCGGTCAGGAGTTTGAGCCGACTGAAGAAAATCCCATGCTTGGTTTTCGCGGCGCCTCGCGTTATTACGATGACCGGTACAAGGAAGGGTTTGCATTAGAGTGCCAGGCGCTGCAGCGGGTGCGTTCCGACATGGGTTTGGTAAACGTCCTGGCCATGATTCCCTTCTGTCGCACGGTAGTTGAAGCTGAACGAGTGGTGGCGTTGATGGCTGACTTCGGTTTACAACAAGGCGAGCACGGACTCGAAATTTATGCCATGTGCGAATTGCCGGCTAACGTAATTTATGCCGACGAATTCCTCCGTGTCTTCGATGGCTACTCGATCGGCTCTAATGATCTGACGCAACTGACGCTCGGTCTCGATCGCGACTCCGAAATGGTCGCACATCTTTTCGATGAACGTGATGGCGCCGTCGAGCGGATGGTGACGCTCGCAATTGAGGCTGCGCACCGGGCCGGGAAAAAGATTGGAATTTGCGGGCAGGCGCCCTCAGACTATCCGGAATTCGCTCGTTTTCTGGTGGAAAAAGGAATCACATCAATATCTCTGAACCCGGACACGGTGCTGCAAACTACTCACATGATTCTTGAGGTTGAGAAGGAACTGGCATTACCGAAAGCGTCAATAAGGACGACCCGGCCGCCGGTTCACGCCGAGCGCAATAGCATCGATATTGCACCGGCGTTCAGCGGCACCGGCGTTGAATAGTCCTAACCGGGGTCCCCGCGCGGGCAGCCCGCGTGGGGTGGTCCTAAGCCACACCTGCGGGAGAAGATTTGAATGGCTACCTTACTCATCGTCGACGACGATTCCCTCATACGCGACACGCTTCACGAACTCTTTTCCGAGAAACATGACTGCCACACCGCGGACCGCGCCGAACAAGCGCTCGCCTATCTCGAAATTGAAACCTACGACGCGGTGCTGACAGACATTTCCATGCCGCAACTCAGCGGTCTGGAATTGCTGAAACATATTCAAGCCAAACATCCTGCCACGCCGGTGATTGTCATTTCCGGTTTGTCTGACGAAGCCGATGCCCGAGCGCTCCTCGACATGGGCGCGTTTGCGTATTTCGCAAAACCCTTCAAGTTGGAAGACATTGAAGAAGCAGTTGAACGCGCCTTAGCGCAAAAATAGGACGGACTCAAAAAGTCCGCCCTATTTCGTTCGTCGGGGTTGGCGTTTGTTCTTTACGCCGTGAACCTAGTCGTACTCTAATTCTTAGATGCGGCTTTGAGTTCCTCGATCATTTTCGCAACTGAGATCGGTAAAGACGTTGTCGATAAAGCCGTCTTGCCGTGTCATCTCAGGCGGATCACGCCCGAAGTAGTGCCGCCGCCGGGCAGGAAGATCTGAAACAAAATGAAAAGACGATGGCCAGGGTGACAGCCCGTAGCTTCAAATTCATGCACCCCATGATTTCTTCCTCCAAGTGTTTGTTAATGCAGAAGACCTTACTAACGGTTAATGAATTATCTGGAAAATGAATTCTGCTCATCCCGCTGCGACATTGCGAGTTTCGGCAGGCTGCCACGATGGTAACGTTTTACGCGCAGGCTTCTCTTTTTTCAAGCCCAGCGCCCAGTCGGCCTGCATGAGTGTGTGAATGTCACGCGTGCCCTCGTAGATAATCGCGGCCTTACAGTTACGCAAATAACGCTCAACGGGGTAGTCGTTTGAATAGCCATTCGCGCCGTGCACTTCAATCGCCATTGATGCGGCCTTTTCGCTGCGCGTCGTTGCCTGCCATTTGGCCAGACTCGTCGCGCGCCCGTTTGGTTGACCTGCATTCTTCAAATAACCCGCACGCAGCCAAAGCAGGTGCGACATTTGATAGTCGGCTTCCATCTCCGCAATTTTTTGTTTTACCAACTGGTGGTTGGCGATTTTTGTCCCGAAAGTTTCGCGATCCAGCGCATAGGCCACCGACGCGTCACGCGACGCGCGGATCACTCCCGTAGCTCCGGCAGCCACTGTATACCTTCCCTGCTCTAGCGCAAACATCGCGATCTTGAATCCTTCACCTTCTTCGCCCACGCGATTCGCTGCCGGCACGCGTGTGTCTTGCAATGAGAAATATCCGGTGTTGCCGGCGCGAATGCCCAACTTACCGTGAATCGTTCCCGACGAAAAGCCTTTCATGCCGCGCTCGACGATGAAACACGACATGCCGGAGTGATCGCGATTGCGGCGCTTCTCTTCATCTGTCCAGCAAAAGAAAAGAAAGTTGTCGGCGGTGTCGGCCAAACTTATCCACATCTTCTCGCCGTTAAGAACGTATTCATCGCCTTCGCGTCGCGCCGTCGATCGCGAGCCAACCACATCTGAACCAGCGCCCGGCTCAGTTAGACCATAGGTTGCGAGCTTCTCACCCTTCGCCTGCGGCACCAGATATTTTTGTTTTTGTTCTTCAGTGCCCCAGGCGTACAGCGTCAACGAATTCAATCCGGTATGGACCGACATCGCTACGCGCAGAAACGTATCAACCGCCTCGAGCTCTTCGCACACCAGACCGAGGGAAATGTAATCAAAGCCGGCGCCGCCGTATCCTTCCGGGATACAAACACCCAGCAGATTCAGCGCCGCCATTTTTTCAAATATGTCTCGCTCGAAGTGTTGTTTCTCGTCCCATTCTTTTATGTAAGGCGCAACTTCTTTCTGCGCAAACTCGCGCACGGTTTGAATCAGTGCCTTATGATCTTCGGTAAGCTCAAAGTCGATCATTGAAATGTCTCTCTTGATTTTGGAGGTTGAAAACGACCGCACATCTTAGCCAGTCCAAAGTCCAATGTCCAAAGTCCAATGTTGAAGCCAATATCCATTTGTCAGCCGGCCAATGCCTTAACTTTATGGTCTTTCTCTCATTAGCACCGTGGCTTTAGCCCGGTGTTCCTGGGTGCGCGGAGCGGGGAAACCATTTAAACGGTTTCCGCATTCGTGTGGGAACTAATGCCACCGGGCTGAAGCCACGTGCTAATAAAATATGACTTTAGAGTTTGGACATTGGACTTTGGACAGTATTTGGGGCGTTGGACTTTGGACGCTATACTTTCTTCATGCCGAAAAAAGTGAAGTCAAATATCGTTAAAGTTGGTCTGATCCAGATGAGCTGCGATCAAAAGCCGGAAGCCAACGTAAAAAAAGCGATTGCACGCATCGGTGAAGCCGCAAAAAAAGGCGCCCAGATTGTCTGCCTTCAGGAACTCTTTCGCTCGCAGTATTTTTGCCAGACTGAAGACATCGAGCTTTTTAAGTTAGCGGAAACGATTCCCGGTCCCACAACCGATTCGCTTAGCAAGGTGGCAAAGGCGAAAAAGATAGTAATTGTCGCTTCTTTGTTTGAGAAACGCGCAGCGGGTGTTTATCACAACACCGCTGTGATGATCGATACGGACGGAAAGATTGCGGGTAAGTATCGCAAGATGCACATTCCGGACGACCCTCTTTACTACGAAAAATTCTATTTCACGCCCGGCGACCTGGGCTTCCAAACTCACAATACGAAATACGGAAAAGTCGGCACGCTCGTTTGCTGGGACCAGTGGTTTCCTGAAGCTGCGCGGCTGACTGCTCTATCCGGCGCTGAGTTTCTTTTTTACCCGACTGCAATAGGCTGGCTCCCTGACGAAAAAGAGGAAATGAACCAGGCGCAGCATTCGGCCTGGGAAACCATTCAGCGCGCGCACGCGATCGCAAATGGGATCTACGTAATCGCCGTTAACCGCGTCGGGCGCGAAGGGAAACTAAATTTCTGGGGCCAGTCGTTTGTTGCGGATCCATTTGGCCGGGTCATCGCGAAGGCGTCGGCTAACAAAGAAGAAGTGCTGGTGGTGGATTGTGATTTGAGCATGATGGACGAGACGCGCCAAAACTGGCCTTTTCTGCGCGACCGGCGTATCGATGCTTACCAGGGACTGCAACTTCGTTACGGCGACTAGAGATGAAATACAGCTTCACTGACTTTCTCGGCAACATCGGCGTCGTGCTCATCATCATCGCTTATTTGTTGCTCCAGCTTAATCGCATTAGCAGCAACTCGCTCAGCTACTCGCTGCTGAATGCGGTGGGCGCAACTCTGATCATCATCTCGCTCGTGTCCAACTTCAATCTATCGGCCTTTATCATGGAGGCCATTTGGGTCCTCATCAGCCTGTTCGGCCTCTATCGCTATTTTCGTCCCCCAGCGACGGAATCATGAGCCGGCTCAAACCATGACTGACCTACAGGTTGAATCCGCAAACACAACGCCCGCCCAACTCGGGTTTTATATGCCCGCAGAGTGGCGCTTGCATGAGGCGACGTGGCTGTCGTGGCCCAAAGATCCTGAGACGTGGCCCAACCGCGTGTCGCAGGTTCAAGACATATTCCTCAAAATGATGGCGGCGCTTGCGCCTAATGAAACTGTAAATCTTCTGGTTGATGACGAAGAAACGGAACAGTTGGTGCGGGCGCGTTGCACGTTTGCCGGGACTAAGAACATTCGCTTCCATCGATTCCCAACCATCGATTCGTGGATACGCGACTATGGTCCGAATTTCCTAGTGTCCGACAAACTGTCCGATAAACTTCAGTTTGTCGGACATGAGCTTGCATTCAACGATTGGCGTTTCAACGCCTGGGGAAATAAATATGAAGAGTTAAAGAAGGACGATTCGATTCCACAACGTCTTGAGGGTTTACTTAGAGCAGCGCGCTTCGAGCCCGGCATTGTGATGGAAGGCGGCTCGATCGACGTGAACGGCGCCGGCTGTGTTTTGACAACTGAGCAGTGCCTGCTAAATCCCAACCGCAACCCGCAGCTAAACAAGTTACAGATTGAGCAGCATCTGAAGGATTACCTGGGCGTCGTGAAAGTTCTCTGGCTTGGTGAAGGAATTGTTGGCGACGACACCGACGGACACATTGACGACATTGCGCGGTTTGTCGCTGAGGATGTGATTGTTTGCGCCGTCGAGGAAGATACGCAAGACGCGAATTACGAGTTGCTTCAGGACAACCTCAAACGTCTCGAACAGATGACTGACGCGCGCGGCCGGGCATTTGAAATAGTCACCTTGCCAATGCCGGGAGTGGTTGGCGGCGCCAGCACCGATTCCCGCAACCTCGATCGCCTGCCGGCGTCGTATGCAAACTTCTATATTGCGAACAATGTCGTGCTCGCCCCGATTTTTGGACATGCAAATGATCGGCGCGCCCTGGATACTTTAGGTCGAGTTTTTCCGGAAAGACGCGTGGTGGGAATCAACTGCGAACCACTGGTGTGGGGCCTGGGGACTATCCATTGCGTAACCCAACAGCAACCACATCCGCAGATTACGCAGATTACACCGATTTAGTTAAGACAAAACGGCGGTGCTCTAAACTCCTCGCGCCGAAATTGATTAGTAGCCCCACTTCGTGCCCTGTTGCTTTCAGATAATTAATCACCTGAGCTTCTTCGGTTCCACTCATTCGAGCTAACGCCTTCAGCTCGACAACGATCGAGTTAAAACAAATGAAGTCCGCGCAGTATTTACTCTCAAGAGGCTGCCCCTTGTATTCGAGTGGTAACTTTACTTCTTTTACAAAAGGGATATGTCGATTGGTCAATTCTATCGCGAGAGCTTCCTGGTAAACTGGCTCGAGAAAGCCGCATCAGAGTTGCCGATGCACCTCCATGCATGCACCAAAGACGGAGTAGGTTCGCGGATCTGACTCGGCAAGATTCTTGAGCACCTTACAATCTTATCAGCGCTCTTACTTAATCGGTGTAATCTTCGTAATCTGTGGATAGTATTTTCTTAGCCATATCTCTTGCATCGTCGAGGGTGCGAACGCGGCCATCGAGCTGCAGGTCGTAAACTGCCTTTGTTATCTCACCCACTCTTGGGCCAGGGGGCAGGCCCATCTCGAGTAAATGCCGACCGAGCAGGATGGGAGCTGGTGGCTGTTGCTCGACTTCCAGTTCCTTCGCTCGCTGAATGAACCACTCCTGCGCTTCTGAGCCGTACCACTTTTCGCGCGGTACCCACTCAGCGTTTCGTCCCAGCGAGTCAGCCTTCGCGACGCGATACAACAGAGTCAGTTCACACTTGCGCGCCAGCCTGCGAAACGCGCCGTCGCCGACTTCCTCGCGCTTCTTAAAAAACTCGCCGGGCTTCAAATGCTCACGAACCAAAGCAATCACTTGCGCGCGCACGTTGTAACCATCGAGAGTGTGTAGATTCAACCGGTCGAGAAACGCTTCTGTTGGCGCGACACCGGCTTCTTCGTGACCTCGCGAGCGCAAACGCCCTTCAATGAATTCGGTGGTCGCGGGTTTGCCAAAGTCATGGGCCAACACAGCCAGCATTACTGTGATCTGCTTCGCATACGGCAGATCGTCAATGAACTCGTGGGCGCGATCAAGCACCAAACCGGTATGAATGAAAACATCGCCTTCCGGGTGCCATTCGGGATCTTGCGGCACATCGATCAATGATTTGATTTCCGGAAACAACTGATCGATGGCCCCTAAGTCTCGCAGCCATTTCAATCCCAACGATGGCTGTCGTGAACGCAGCAGGAGTTTTTCCACCTCGCCCCAAACGCGTTCAGGCGGCAGGTCTGTCAAATCAATAGCTCGGCATAGCTCGACTGTCTCCGATGCAATGTCAAAGTCAAAGCGCGCGGCAAGCTGAGCGGCTCGCAAAACGCGCAGGCTGTCTTCAGCGAAAGTCTCGTTTGAAACAACGCGCAGAACTCTGGCATCGATATCGGCGCGACCATTAAAGGGATCGATGATTTCTTCTGTTAGTGGATCCTGCAGGATGGCGTTGATGGTGAAATCGCGGCGGCGCGTCGCCTCTTCGATCGACATCGACGGATCGCCTTCGATGGCGAAGGCGCGATGCCCTCGGCCCGATTTCCGCTCACGGCGCGGCAGCGACACATCCAAATCAGAACCAAGTTTGTAGACAGTGAAAGCTTCGCCGACAACATTGACTGGGCCAGACTGATCCAGCAGCGCGCGCAGTTGGAGGGGTTCGACGCCGTAAACTTCCAGGTCCCAATCGGTAGCCTCAATCCCCATCTGTAAATCGCGCACACAGCCGCCCACCAACAGCGCGCGACCCCCAGCGGCGCCTACGGCTTTAGCTAAAGCGACAACCTTTGCAGGAAAGAGATTTTTTGAATTCAAAACTGCCATGGGCAAATACAATAAGGGCACAGCATGCTGTGCCCTCACTTATATATGCGTTAGTAAGAGCGGGGGCAAGCCCACCTTCCCGACCTGAGAGATTTTCGATCTATTCAGCAGACCCGGTCCTGAAGGCTTTCAATGCAAGATACGAGGCAAACATGGATAAGCTCGTGGTCATGAAGGTGGGCTTGCCCCGTTTTTTGGCCAGAAGCAACTCTCAGGGAAGCTAATCCTCTTTTAGTTGTTCATCACTGTAATCTTCGACAATTACCTGCAAACCCTGTGTGGAAGGGATGCAACTGATGACCTGGGCGCGATCGATTTTTGTGAGGTCGGTGCCTGCGGCATGCCAGAGCTTGACCCAGAATGTGCGGGTGTCGCCATGAATCGCGAAGGTCGAGCCGTCGTTCATCACCGCTACCGGCTCGGCCATAACACCGTCGCGCAGTTCTTCAAGCAACTCAGGAATGTATTGTTTGAACTTCTCAAACTGGACCAGGATATCGCGGTCGTTAATTTCGGCCGGCGGCAGTTCTACCGGATCATCTGACTCCAGCAGCAGTCGCGATTCGGTCTGTTGATTTCGTTTCTTTACGACAGGCATTACTTACTCAGTCTCTTTAACAAATATTCTTCGAGCTCCGTAACCTTCACGCGTTCCTGCGTCCAGGTATCGCGGTCGCGCACTGTGACTTCATTATCTTCCAGTGATTGGTGATCAACTGTTACGCAAAATGGCGTACCGATTTCATCCTGCCGCGCGTAGAGTTTGCCGATGCCGCCCGTGTCATCGTACACAGCGCGCAACGCCGGTTGCAGCGACTGCTTAATCGATTTCGCCAACGCGACGATCTCAGGCTTGTTCTTCGCGAGCGGCAGGACCGCAGCCTTAATAGGCGCTAGCGCAGGATGCAGTTTCAAGATCACTCGCGTTTCGCCTTTGTCGTTGGTCTTTTCAGTGTACGCATCCATCAGCACAGCTAGCACGGTGCGGTTTACCCCGGCCGCCGGTTCAATCACGTATGGGTAGAAGCGTTCTTTTGTCGGCTCATCAAAATACGACAGATCGTCAGTTGAATCCGGGTTCAGTCGCTTACCTTCCGCGTCTTCTGGCTTCTTTGAATGCGTGCGCAGATCGAAATCGGTGCGATTAGCAATTCCCATCAGTTCGTCCCATTGCCGTTCCTCCTCATCGCGCTCAGGAAAGAAGCGATATTGAACATCGACCGTGCGCTTGGCGTAGTGGGCCAACTCTTCTTTCGGTTGTTCGTACAAACGAAGGTTTTCGGCCGCGATGCCAAGCTCGAGAAACCAATGCCGGCAGGCGTCAATCCACTCCTGATGAACTTGTTCATCTTGACCAGGCCTGACGAAGTATTCCATCTCCATCTGTTCAAACTCGCGCGTGCGGAAGATGAAATTTCCCGGCGTCACTTCATTGCGGAACGACTTTCCGATTTGGGCCACGCCGAATGGCAGTTTCCGCCTGCTAGTCGTCAACACGTTATTGAAGTTGATGAAGATGCCCTGCGCAGTTTCGGGGCGCAGGTAAACCAAAGACGAGTCGTCATCCTCGGACGCAGCGCCCACCTGCGTGCGGAACATCAGGTTAAAGGGGCGTGGCTCGGTGAGATCGGTTGAGCTGCAGTTGGGGCACTTGCCGTCGTTAAGCTTATCGGCGCGCAAGCGACTGTTGCATTCGCGACAGTCAACCAGGGGATCGCTGAACGTGTCTTCATGGCCGGAATACTTCCACACCAAACGATTGAGAATGATCGACGAATCCTGTCCTTCAATGTCGTCGCGCTCATAAACCATCCAGCGCCACCATGCCTGCTTCACGTTATTGCAAAGCTCGACACCAAGCGGCCCGTAGTCCCAGGCGCTGCCTAAACCTCCATAAATCTCGGAAGACGGATAAACAAACCCGCGCCGCTTGGCGAGGGAGACGATTGTTTCGATGTTAGGAGCTGACATAGGAAGGTGAATAGTAAATGGTGAATGGTAAATAGTAAAAGCCCTGGTTTGATTCGAGTAGGCAAACACAACTCATGACCATTTACTATTCACCATTTACCATTCACCATAAAGAAGGGAGCGCCAACCAGCGCTCCCATTCTCGATCGAAACTAGCTGTAGTCTGACCTTACCTGGCCGGCGTTTGCACGTTGACATCAATCTTCTGCGTGCCGCCGCCGCCGAATAGTCGTCCTCTAAACGCAAACAAAACGACGACTACGATAATCACAAAGATCACCAAAACCGCGACGACACCTGCGCTGCCGCCACCATCACCATTGTCACCCATGAGTAGCCTCCTGTTGTGGGAGTTAAAAACTTAAACTAAGTGAACGAACTTATCGGCTCGGGGCCGGCGCCGCTGGGGCCGACGCTGCGGGCGCGGGTGCCGCCGGCGCTGCGGGTGCAGGCGCCGCGGGCGCTGATACGTTGACGTTAATCTTGGTGCCGCCGCCTCCGAATAGTCGTCCTCTAAACGCAAACAAAACGACGACTACGATAATCACGAAGATCACCAAAACCGCGACGACGCCTGCGCTGCCGCCACCATCACCATTGTCACCCATAAGCAGCCTCCTGTTGTGGGAGTTAAGGACTTAACTATCTAACGGGGGTTGCGGCAATCATTACCACAGGCGTCGGGTGAGGTCAATCATCGTCACAGAAAAAGAAAGGAGACAAGCCTTCGACTCGTCTCCTTTTGGACCAGGTTATAGTTAAGTTGGTTAGTTAACGGCGACCCCTTCGATGCGGTGTCCGGCGTCGTGTTGGACTAGCCCCAGCGCCGGCGGCTGGTCTGACATCTCCTGCCTGAACCGTCGGTGTTGGCTGTGGCGGTGTCGCTCCGCGCGGAACGATCCATAACTCAACGCAGTCTTCTTCGCGGAACCCGCCGTTAAGAACTACGATCCGAGATTGATCAATTCCTCGCTGCGCCACCAGGTAGTCACGAGCGCGTGCGCCAAGCAAATCCGCCTGACCAATGCGACTTGTTCTACCGCCATACGCAATCACGTAGGTGGTGGTTGACGGATCAGTTTGCAAGTCAACCGCGAGGTTGTCCAGACGAGCCTTTTGATCGTCGAAGGAACAACTGCAGCAGACGTCAAACTGGCGTGAGGGGTTCTCACGTGGCGGCGTAGGAGGCACGTAGGTCGTTGCCTGCGTCGATTGGCGGCAGGCATCATCGCCCGAGCCGTCATCCACGACCAGGATCGCAGTAATCCTTTGACCTGCAAGACCGGTGGAGTCCACTGTGATCGTCGGTGTGCCCAGGCCGGAAAGAATCTTGGCGTTCGCAGGACTGACGGTCCAGGTGTAATTGAGTGGTGAACTGCCCGCATAGGCCACGTCAGCGGTGTAGGTTATTACTTCGCCTTCGTTAACCTGTGTAGGAGCTGAAACATTCACAGGATATGGGCAAGGAGACTTGGCTGCCGGCCTGTAATTCAGCGCGACGCATTTGATGCGGCCGGCTTCAAGATCAATCTCGCGAGTCCAGTGCTGACCGTTAGGCAGCGTGATCACAATAGTGTGAACGCCCGGGTCGCGATCGAACGCGCGATAGTCGGTGGATGTTAGACCTTCAGGACGACCGTCAATTTCGATCGGCAATCCGCCCGGCGTGCTGAGAATTTTTATGGTTCCATATTTCGCCGGCCGGCGCTTCTTCGCATAAGCGGTGGAAGCGGGATGGACCATGCAAAAGCTGATGGCCAGTAACGCTGCGAAAGCGAACTTGCCGTAGTTGCGATTTTTTCGAAGGACCTGTCTAAACATTTTGATTAGGCCTCCTCCGTGCTTTCGATTTGCGCTGCCAGTTTGGCGCGGGCATAGCGGCGACGCAATCCTGCGCCGAAAGCTGCCAGGCCGGAACCAAACAACAAGAGCGATGCCGGCTCAGGAATTTCAGGTGTGTCGGGAGGTGTTGGCGTAGTAGGCGGAGTTGGCGTCTCGCACTGGTCGCAGCCATGAATGAAGAAGAACGGAATCGCAGCCAGGAACAGCAACGGCCATTTCGGGAAGCCGCCACCCGGTACCGTGATCTCACCACAGTCGCATATTGTGCCTTCAACCTCACCCTGATCGACGACGTCGACACCTGCCTGGGGCTCAGAACTGACGGCCACGCCCGAGAGCAATGTGTTGCCTGTATTACCTGCAGCGTCTCCGGTACTGTTGTCGGGAATGTCATCGATGCCGGCCGCAGATGACTGCTGAGCCGTGGATGTAACCGGTGAAGCGCCGTCACCGTCCACGAGCGTGCTCGTGTGCTGGGAAACGGAGCGGAGCCGAAGCTCTGGAGCATTTTGGTAGCTCCCAATCACTTGAATCACCTGGCTGATTGCCACGGGCGCCGCATGCGTGGGCGCGCCGCACAAAATCAGGATACTAAGTGTCGCAGCAATTGGGCGAAAAGCTCGACTCATCATCGGTTAAAAATCCCTTCTCGGATCTTCCCTTCTTTCGAAAGGGAACGATATACAGCGTTTAACTTTGAACCGTTTGTGCGAAAGGCCGTATTTATTGGCTCTGCATGAAATAGCGCAAAGCGCTTTCGCTGGTTGATAGGAAAAGATGGCTAATAAAGAAGGGATTCCAATTTCAATGGGCTTTGGAGAGGGCCTAACTTGAATAAAAAAGGAGGTTTGCGTGATGCAAACCCCCTTCGCTGTTGAATCTGAAATCTAAGGTCAGATATTAGGTTAAGACCGGTCCCGGTGTCAGACGAGAACAGTTTTAGTCCGCTTCGCCGGCACTGGCTGCTTCCGCTTTTTTGCCTTCATCGCGGAGGACAGCTTTCCGGGAAAGTTTGATCTTGTTCCCTTCCTTGCCAATGCATTTGACCAGAATCTGCTGACCTTCCTTCAACTCGTCGCGTACGTCCTTGACCCGGCGGTCGGCGATTTCGGAAATGTGCAGCAGTCCATCGGTTCCGGGGAAAATTTCCACGAAGGCGCCGAAATCAACGATCCGTGAAACCGTGCCCAGATAGGTTTGTCCAATCTCAGCCTCAGCCGTGATACCGCGGATGCGGTTAACGGCGGCTTCGGCCGCGGCGCTGCTGGCCGTGGCAATCGAGATTGTGCCGTCGTCTGAGACGTCAATCTTCGCGCCCGTTTCTTCAACCAGCGAGCGGATCATTTTGCCGCCTGGTCCAATGACGTCGCGGATCTTGTCAGGATTGATTTTGATTTGGATGATTCTCGGTGCATGCGCGGAGATGTCTTCGCGCGATGTCGCCAAGGCCTGTTCCATTACGCTGAGAATGTGCAAGCGGCCTTTCTTTGCCTGCTCCAGCGCTTCGGCCATGATCTGCGCATTGATACCGCCGATCTTAATGTCCATCTGCAACGCGGTGATGCCTTCATGTGTGCCGGTGACTTTGAAGTCCATGTCACCGTAGTGATCTTCGGCTCCGGCGATGTCGGACAGAATTGCGTACTTGTTGCCTTCCATCACCAGGCCCATGGCCACCCCCGCGACCGGCGCCTTTAACGGCACGCCCGCATCCATCAACGACAGTATGCCGCCGCAAACGCTGGCCATCGAGGAGGAACCGTTTGACTCAGTGATGTCCGAAACGATTCGAATCGTGTAAGGAAAAACCGATTCATCGGGCAGCACTGCTTCAATTGCCCGGCGCGCGAGTGCGCCGTGACCAATCTCGCGCCGGCTTGATGAACCAAAGCGGCCAACTTCACCAACCGAGTAATGCGGGAAGTTGTAGTGAAGCAGAAAACGGCGTTTTACTTCACCCTTCTCGAGGTCGTCCATGAACTGCTCGTCTTCCTTGGTGCCGAGCGTGGTGGTTACCAGCGCCTGGGTCTCACCGCGGGTGAACAAAGCCGAACCATGTACGCGCGGCAGCCAGCCAACTTCGCAGCTTATCGGACGAATTTCCGAGAAACGGCGGCCATCCGGGCGGCGACGCTTATTGAGTATGTCGTCGCGGAAGATGGTTTCTTTCAGGTGATCGAAAACCTTCTTTGCCATCTGTCGCTGCTCAATCTGGTCTTCAGGATAGGATTCAACGACTTCTGTCTTGAGGGCATCGACGCCTGCGTAGCTATCTCGCTTTTCCTGCGTGGTGGTATCAAGCGAAGCCCGCAAACGATCCGCATAGTTTCGTTCGATCTCTCCCGCCATTTCTTCGTTAAGCTGAGGCGCGACAACTTCGCGCTTCTGCACGTCCAGTGCTTTGTACAATTCCTTCTGCCAGCGGCACAGTCGATTGATTTCCTTATGCGCGAGCATCAGCGCCTCGACCATAATCTCCTCGGAAACTTCCGTAGCCCCGGCCTCGACCATGACGATGGCTTCCTCGGTGCCCGCCACAATCAAGTTCACACGCGATTCGCGCACTTCGTCATAAGACGGGTTAACAATGTAACGGCCTTCAATCAACCCAATGCGCACGCCGGCGATTGGATTGAGAAACGGAATGTCGGAAAGGTATAGCGCGCAGGAGGCGCCGGTGATAGCGATCACATCAGGATTGTTGTCGGGGTCCGCAGAAATGACGCTGGCTATAACCTGCGTTTCATTGCGATAGCCTTCGGCGAACAAAGGCCGGCAGGGACGATCGATCAGCCGGCTGGTAATCGTTTCTTTTTCAGTCGGCCGTCCCTCTCTGCGGAAGTAGTTTCCAGGAATGCGTCCGGCGGCGTAGTTGGCTTCACGGTACTCAACCGTCAGCGGGAAAAAATCGATCCCTTCGCGAGTTGTCTGCGCCCCGACTGCTGCCACCAGCACCATCGTGTCACCATATTGGATAATCACAGAACCATCCGCCTGCTTTGCAACGCGGCCTGTCTCGACCGTCAAATCCTTGTCGCCTAATTTTATGGATTCTTTGAGATATTTCTTTACTGGCATTTTTCTTGTCTCCTTCGACAATGGCCTGAAACCTGTTCAGGCACGCGAGCGTCCCGATTACATTTGGCGCTCGCGATTTGCAATTTAGTTTTCAGTTTGACCACGCGACGTGACGCGTTAGGAAAATAATGAACGCAAAACAAAGGCGGCACGAGCCCGGTTTACGTGACTCATACCGCCTTTTGTGCGTTACGCTAAGGCCGAACGCGTCCACCTGCCTGGGAGTTTCGCCGTCACGTTCGGCACCTTTGGCAAGCTCTTCGATAGACGCGGGCTTTCGAAAAATACGAGATCCGAAGTGATCTCGTTAACTGACTTCACTTTTAACGACGCAATCCCAGACGATTCACCACCTCGTGGTAGCGTTCAATATCTGTGCGCTTCAAATAATCAAGCAAACTCCTCCGCTGCGAGACCATCTTAAGCAGGCCGCGCCGCGAGTGGTTGTCCTTCTTGTGGGTTTTGAAATGCTCGGTAAGCTCGTTGATTCTTTTGCTGAGTAAAGCCACCTGAACCTGAGGCGAGCCCGTATCCGCATCGTGGCTACGGAAATCGTTGACAATCTGTTCTTTGGTTTCTTTTGCTAATGCCACTACTTAAGATGATCCTCCCTGACAGCAGTAAATCCGCATTTAGCGGTAACCGCTAAGATTAAGTGTCGGAGTAAGTTAGCACGCGCCCGGCGAGAGTGTCCAGCGGGGGTCGCTTGCGAGGATGATGCGTTTGAGCGGCGATTATCGAACGCTGTTCAATCTCTCTCTTTGCAATGACATGAGGGCAGTCCCCGTTCACCGGGTAGTCAATTCGAGTTTTGCTGGCTCTCTGTTAACATCGCAAAACACATGGCAAATGAACGAAAACGCATAGTAATCGTCGGCGGCGGCTTTGGCGGGCTATTTACCGCGCTCGACCTGGGAGGCGCGGGCGAAGTCACCTTGATTAGCGACGAGGACCATTTCCTGTTTGCACCGATGCTCTATGAGTACCTCAGCGGCGAGGTCGAGGAATGGCACATCGCGCCGCAGTACAAAGAGTTGCTCGATGAAGATGTGAATTTGGTCCAGAGCCAAGTCGCCGCCATCGATCTCGAAAGACGCACGGTAGTATTCGATAGTGGGCGCGAGCCTTTGAGCTACGACGTGCTGGTGCTTGCTGTTGGCGGCGTCACAAACTTTGCCGGCGTCGAAGGCGCGGCGCAGTTTTCAATTCCCTTCCGCAAGATTGCCCACGCCGATGCCCTGCGGCAAAGAATGGTTGAGGCGCTTGACGCGGTACCGCCGGATTTACCGCCCCAGGACGTGCGCAGCGCCTTGACGTTTGCGATCGTCGGCGCGGGCGCAAGTGGCGCTGAGCTTTCAACCAAGATGGCCGACTTGCTGCGAGACGCTTTCGAGCGCAGGGCCCTCCATGGCGAAGCGCGCGTACTGCTGATTGAGATGGGCGATAAAGTTGTGCCCGGGATGGGCGAAGAGATTCGCACTTTCGTCGAAGATGCTTTGCAGGAATCGCGGGTTGAGCTGCACACACTGACGCGCGTTTTACGAGTGAGCGAAAATGGTGTGACCGTCGAGCACAACGGCGCGCAGACTGAAATCAAGACCGCGGGTGTCGTTTGGACCGGCGGCGTGCTAATGAACCCGCTGGTACAAAGCCTGAAGACGGACAAAACTGAGCGTGGGTTGTTGCGTGTCAAGCCGACGCTCCAGCTTATCGGCCACGACAACGTATTCGCGCTGGGAGACATTGCTTTTTTTCCCGACGCTACCCCAACACTCGCCGGCACAGCTCAGCTTGCCTTGCAGGAGGCCCGCCTTGCCGCGCGCAATATCAAATCATTTATTGCGGGGGATGAACTGCACACAAAACATTTTGAGGAGCTGGGGGAAGCGGTCAGCCTGGGCACTGAACGCGCAGCAGTTCTAACGGCAGGCAAAGTTTTCGGTGGACCACTTGCGCGCCAGGCGCGCTTTGCAATGTACACGTCACGCCTGCCTACCTGGCACCATCGCCTGCGCGTGGGGGCGAGCTGGTTTTTCGAAGGCACCCAGCCGCGACCGCTTTTGCCGCTGGGTATTCAGAGGTAACCGTGAAGGATCGAACCTGGGTTTTCAAGCGAACTCTTATTTCGATATCGTTCGTTGCGTTGCTGTCTTGGTTCGTGTCCTGCACGCAGCCGGGTAATAATCAAGCGCTAAATCTAAATCGCCACGAGGCTGCGACCGCTTCACCTTCGCCCACAGTAACCACAGCTCCAACTCCGTCATCGACGGCAAAAGCTGCTGAAACCCCGCCACCGGAAAACACCGAACCTGCAAGCGACACAACGCTCGTCGGCAGTTTTGTTGGCAGACTAGAACTGATCGTCCCCGTGCAGGGCGTACGTGCGGAGCAGTTGCAAGACACGTTCATGGATGCGCGCACCGAGGGCCGCGTTCATGACGCGACTGATATCCCGGCTCCGGCGGGAACACCAGTCCTTGCTGTCGCAGACGGCGACATTGCCAGGCTCTCCCAAAGCGAGCGCGGCGGCACCACGGTCTACCAATACAGCGCTGACAAAAAACTAATTTATTACTACGCTCATCTGCAACGCTACGCCGACGCCCTGGCGCCCGGAAAATTTGTGCGCCAAGGCGAAGTCATCGCCTACGTGGGCGACACCGGAAACGCCGGCGCCGGAAACTACCATCTGCACTTTTCCATCTCCGTCATTCCCAATCCCGCACGCTATTGGGAAGGTACGAACATTAATCCCTACCCGCTGCTAAGGAATAGCCGTTAGTTCAGAGTCCAACCTTTAGGTTGCTTGTTTCGCCGACACAACCTCAGAAGCAAACACTCCCTGTCCCGGCCTCACAGGTCGGGAAGGGTGGCTTGCCCCCGCTGCTTGAATGCACTTAGTCCAGGCGGGGGCAAGCCGCCCTTCCCAACCATAAGTTTTACTTCTTGAATCACTCACAGTGTCTTATGAGGCGGCTTAAGAAACTCTTCCAGACCGTTCGTTAATCGTGCAAGTACAATTGTTGTAGTGTGGATTTCAATGCGGAGAAAGCGTCGTGTCCCTGCAATCCGCGTGGGAACGCCCGTTGCTAGAGTTTAGCGCGCGCGTGAGTATGGCCATGCTTTACAAACGCCAGCCAATGGCCAACTCTGAACAAAAAGGAAGACAAAACATGAAGACCATTCGTAACCTATCTTTAAGCCTTATTGTCCCGCTGCTTCTCATCAACGCTGCTGGTTGCATGACGGAGCCTGCCAGTAATTCCAATAGCGCCAGTCCGTCGCCGTCTGCGTCACCGTCGCCTACTGCCACGATGCGCAGCGCCCTTGAAGTGCCGGTGACCTTGCCGGTGCTGGACGCGCTGCTGTCCGACGACGCCTTTCGCGCCAAGGTTAAATCACAAGTTTCGTTGAGCGATGCGGAGATAACGCAACTCCAAAAAATTGCTGCTGATGAAGTTAGCAAATTGCGCGAGGCAAATGCCGAAGATCAATCGGGCAGCGCGGAAGAGTCGCGCCGGCACGCAGCCGAAGCGATACGCGGCGCGGTGGGCGAGCAAAAGGCACAGCAGCTTTTCACACTGGCACAGGAATACTGGGTGAGAGGAAATGAAGAGCCCGGCGCTGAGAAGACAGCGGACAGCGCCAAAGCAGCCGGGCCTAACGCTGTCCCGAAAGACACGCGCGTGGTAGTTAATATTCCCGCCTATCGAATGGATGTCTTTCGCGAAGGCGAACTCGTCAAAACATACAAGATTGGCATCGGCGTTCCCGAATTTCCACTGCCGACTGGAATGCGAAAAGCTCAAAGCATCATTTTCAATCCGACCTGGACGCCGCCTGACGAACCCTGGGTCGCCAAGATGAAGAACGTCACCGTCGGTGAGAAGGTTGAAGCCGGCAGTAAACTAAACCCGCTTGGCCCAATCAAGATTCCGATCGGTTTGCCCTCATTGATCCACGGCGGAAAATCGCCGGCAAAGTTGGGAACGTTTGCTTCGCATGGCTGCGTTGGTCTAACGACGCCACAGGTTCAGGACTTTGCAAAGCTACTCGCGCATACAGCCGGTACTGAACTTTCAGATGCTACGGTGCAGTCGCACTTGAAAGACAAGACGGAAACGAAAACTGTGAAGTTGGAACATGCTGTGCCCGTCGAGCTGCGATACGAAACGATTGTGGCGGAAGATGGCAAGCTGCACATCTACAAAGACGTTTACGATCAGGACTCAAACACTGAAGAGAATTTACGCGCGGTACTGCAAGCGAATGGCATAGGCATGGAAGATCTAAGCGAAAGTGAGCGCTCGCAGGTTTTGGCGGCGCTTAATGCGATGTCCCGTAATCCGCAAAGTGCGGCTGATGTAAAAGCGTCACCATCTCCGACGTCGGCGGTGAGCCCATCGGCGAGCAAGACAGAGAAAAGGGCTGCGGTGACCAAGACAAAACCGATCGGCAAGAATCAGAAGGAAGTTGTAATTGAAATCGCGGCGCTGAAGGGCAAGGGCTATCCGGTCGCGGTTAATTTTGACACTGGAGCCGGCAAACCGCCGGCATTGGTGGTGAAATCGAACAAGCCCATGTGATGTGGGGCACAGATTTAAATCTGTGCCAGTTGGTGCTTGACGCGGTAGGTGACCATCACGCAGCCGTTTTTAAAAGGCCGGCACTCAATCAGTTCGAGATTAATCTGATGGTCCATTTCGTGAAACAGCGGTATTCCCGAACCGAGCAGGACGGGGTGAATATTGAAGCCAATTTCGTCAATCAAATCTGCGTCGAAGAGTGATTTCGCCAGGATGCCGCCGCCCATCACGCAGATGTCTTTGCCTGCTTCACTTTTTAGCCGGCGCACAAAGTCGGCGACATCTTCCGAAATGATCTTCACATTGTCATTGGTTTTTGGTTTAAGCGTTTGCGAAAAGACGAAAGTTTTCATTCCCGGATAAGGGCCGGTCTGACCCATGCCCAATCCAACTTCATACGTCTTGCGTCCCATTACGATGGTGTCGAACCGCGTCCAATAACTCGCCATGACCTCGGCGGCTTCATCGCCCCAAAGAATCCAATCCACCGCGTCGTTTTTGCGGGCGATGTAGTTGTCCAAACTATTGGCGCCGCCAAAAACAACGTTTCGCATTTGCTCTCCTTCCGTTGGGGTATGAAGGCTCACGCAGCGCTAGCGGCTTCGCAGGAATCCAGTTCGGGAGGTTCTTCAATGGGTGCGCCGGCTTCGCCAAAATACGGGCGATCGTTCTCAATCGCTTCGAAATATTCTTCAATGCGGTTGAGAATTTCGTCCACTGAGTGTGAGTGATAAAGCGAAGTGCGGAACAGCGCCCCGCCCTGAAGGCCGCGCGTGAACTGCCCGGCGAGTTGTTTCATGCGGTTGATCGCCGGTGTCTCAGGCATGTCTTCACGTAGCATGTCGAAATACTCATGCAGGATTGCGCGCTTGTCAGCCAACGTAGGTTGAAAGATTTCGCGGCCCTTCATTGCATCTTCAATCTGCCGGAAGATCCAGGGATTCGCCATCGCGCCGCGTCCTATCAGAACGCCGTCGCAACCCGTTTCGCTAAAACGCCCGAACGCCTGTTCAATAGTAGTCACATCACCGCTGCCTGACACCGGCACGCTAACCGTTTTCTTGATCTGCTTCACCAGGTCCCAGTTTGCAAGACCACGATAACCCTGCTCCTTGGTGCGACCATGCAAGGCGATGTGCTCGACGCCACACGCTTCGGCAAGTTTGGCTGTCTCGACGGCGTTGATGGTGTGGTCGTAAAAGCCGGCGCGAATCTTTATCGTCAGCGGAATCTTGATCGCCTTCCTGATCTCTTTGAGAATCGTCTCCAGCCGCGCATGATCCTTTAACAAGCCTGACCCGCCGCCATGCTTCACAACTTTCGGCGCCGGACAACCGCAGTTGATATCAAGAATGTCTGCGCCGATTTCTTCCGCCATCTCTGCCCCCAGGCGCATCCGCTCAACCTGGCCGCCAAAAATCTGCACCGCAAACGGCCGCTCCTCCTCGTAAAAACGCATCTGCCGCTTGGATTTGGGATTGCTGCGCGTCAGGCCTTCGACGGAGATGAATTCGGAAACGCTCAAGCCCACACCGCCTCGTCGCTTGAGCAGCCGGCGAAACGAGACGTCCGTCACACCCGCCATCGGCGAAAGGATCAGCGGCGGACTAATCTCGATGTCGCGAATCTTGAATGGTTTGATTTCCGGTGTCATTACTTAAGGTCAAACTCTAACCAATCTCTCGGGTGGCGTACAAGTCGCCCAATCCTCGTAAAGCAAACTTTTGTTTGCGGGGATCGTTGCCACACAAACTTGTATGGCCAGGAACCACCGCAAACTAACAGTTTGCTTTACGACCAGCCGACAGGTTCTTCACTCAGGAGTTCGTAGAGTGTCGCCGCTTCTTTGCGCGAAGTCTGACGGGCGCTAGGAAGGGAAAGAACGCGTACAGTTGTGATCTTGTCGCGGCGCGTCAGGGTTATTTCGTCGCCAGCTTTAACTGCATGAGACGACTTGGCAACGTTGCCATTAACTGCAACCCAGCCAGCTTCGCAAATTCTTTGGGCTATCGTTCGCCGGGAGCTAAGGCGGCTTGCTTTGAGGAAGAGGTCGAGACGCATTCGAGAACTTCGGATTGCGAATTTCGGATTTCCTGCGTCGGCGAGGAAAATGCTGCCGCGCTTAAATCGTATACTCAGGCGATAAACTCAAATCCGAAATCCGAAATTCGCAACCCGAACTTTGCCTATGGTTTCGGAAAAATTCCCAGCAGCTTGCCCTTCTTCTTCTCAGGAGGTTTCGACGTGCTTCCTGTTTGCACGTCAGCATTGTCGGCCATCTTCGCCGGATCCAGCTTCAGGAGTGGCGCAACTGCCTGGCGGTAGTTTTCTGAAATCTTAATGTACGCTTCATTGCGCAGGTTCTGCAGGTACTCATCGCGCTTGCTGTTCGCGCGCTCCATAGTGATTGCTTCGCGCACCTGGTTCTCATTAAATGTCGCGGTCGTGCTGGCAGCCGTACGATCGTCCACGCGGAAGATCTGGTAACCGTCATTAGTGCGCAACGGCTCACTAATTCCACCGACCTTCACACCTTTAACAGTATTGGCGATATCATCGCGCAAGCTCGGCATTTCAAATGTCCCAACTTTACCTTTCGTCTCCGCGGCAACTCGAACGCCATTAGATTCACGCTCAGAATTGGCAACCGCTACAGCGCCAAAATCGGCGCCGCCGCGTAACTGTGCCACCAGTTGCAGCGCTTTGGCTTTAACTTCCGCTTCGTTCTTGCCGGCGGAACTCAGAAAAATTTCGGACAAGGTAACGTTTTCAGGTTTGCGGAATTTATCCGGATGAGCGTCAAAATACTTCTTAACCTCGTCCACCGTCAGACCAAAGAAGACCTTACGGTCCACTTCCTGCTGAATCACCGCCTGCTTCATCATCTCTACCCGCAGCGTTTGGCGCGTCGCGTTAGGATCGATGCCGCTTTCGCGCATGGCTGCATCCAATTTCTCAACCGTGGTGATGCCTTGTTCTTTCGCTACTTGCAGCATGCGCCGGTTGACTTCGGCTTCGACCTCGCTTGAGAGATCCAATTCTTTGCCGCGCTGCACCAGAAGTTGCTCGTTAACCAAGGTAGCAATAAGTTCTGCCTGCCGCTTGTTCACCTCGTCGGCCGCTTGCTGCTCTGTCATCCCGCCCTGCTTTAGCGCGTCAATCCGTTCTTTCGATTCGCGCCGCAGCATTGAAAGCGTGATCACGTCGTCGTTGACCTGCGCAATCACTTCATCAACGACCTGTAGCTCACCCTCCTGCGCCGAAGTGGCTGCAGGCGTGAAAATCAGGACAGCGAATATAAACAGGCTCGCAATGCCGAGCGATAAGCACTTCGATTTCACAGTATTACTCCTAAAAACGTCATATTGTCGGTTGTTAGTGGTCAATTGTCCGCCGGTAGTTGCCCTGGGGCTCCGTACTGAGGCGTAGATTTGACCACAAAACGAGCACTTCAACAAACGTGAACGTGCTCCCTTTCGCGGCAATAAACCAGCTGACTATTCTTGAATCTCAGCGAGGACGCCACGCAGCAGATCCAGCACCTGCTCTTCCTCTTCGCTGGTCAGACTCATGCGAAGCACGCCAGTGGGTGTGAACGTCCGGCCATCGCGAGCCCCTACAAATGCCATTAATTTTTCCGCCGAAACGGACGCCTTTTCGCTGAACTTTATCGCCACGCCGTCGCTCGTCTTGTCAATTGACAGAATGCCGACTGTTTCCGCCAGCAGGCGCAGTCGCGCATAACCAAATAGTTGCTCTACAGACTCGGGCAACCGCCCGTAACGGTCGCGAATTTCTTCGCGAATGTTTGCCAGCGCGTCGTCATCACGGGCCGAAGAAACTCGTTTGTAAGTACGCAGTCGCTGGCCCATGTCGCTGATGTAGTCCTCGGAAATCGCAACGTCGACTCCGAGATTGATTGTCACACTGGTTTCATCTTCAACTGCTTCGCCGCGAAGTTCCGCCACCGTGCGTTCCAGCATTTGCGTGTAAAGATCAAAGCCAAGCGCGTCCATATGGCCTGACTGCTGACCGCCGAGAAGATTCCCTGCGCCGCGTAATTCCAAATCCAAAGCTGCGATACGAAATCCGGCGCCGAGATCTGAAAACTCACGAATCGCTGCCAGGCGTCGCTTGGCAATTGGTGTCAATTCCAGTTCACCCGGAATCAATAGATAAGCATAGGCGCGGCGATTTGAGCGGCCCACGCGTCCGCGCAACTGGTAAAGCTGAGAAAGACCATATTGATCGGCACGATTTATGACGATGGTGTTGGCGCGCGGGATGTCTATCCCGTTCTCGATGATGGTAGTGGCCACCAGCACGTCGTATTTGAACTCGATGAAATCGAGCATCACCCGCTCCATCTCTTTTTCGTTCATCTTCCCGTGTCCAACAGCAAGCCGCGCGGTGGGCACCAGTCGCTGGACCAGAGCGGCAATCGTCTCGATAGTTTCCACGCGATTGTGAATAAAGAAAACCTGTCCGCCGCGGCCAAGCTCGAGTTCGATAGCCGACTTGATGACGTTCTCTGAAAACTGCACTACCTGAGTTTGAATGGCCAGGCGATCGCGCGGCGGGGTTTCAATCAACGACATGTCACGTAAACCGCTCAACGACATGTTGAGCGTGCGCGGAATTGGTGTCGCTGAGAGAGTCAAAACATCGACACGCTTCTTTAGTTGTTTTAATCGTTCCTTATGGGCCACGCCGAAACGTTGCTCTTCGTCGACTACTACGATACCCAATTCCTTGAAGCAAACGTCTTTCGACAACAGCCGGTGCGTGCCGATCACCACGTCTATTTCGCCTGCCTCGACTCGCTTGGCAATTTCTTTCTGTTCCTTGGGCGAGCGAAAGCGGGAAAGCAATTCAATCTTTACTGGAAATGGCGCGAAGCGACTGCGAAAGGTGTCAAAGTGTTGATACGCGAGAACCGTTGTTGGGGTTAACACCGCAGCTTGCTTCCCTTCCATCACCGCTTTGAAGGCCGCGCGCATGGCAACTTCAGTTTTGCCATAACCGACATCGCCACATAACAGGCGGTCCATCGGCGTCGGCTGTTCCATATCCTGCTTAACATCTTCGATCGCGGTTTCCTGATCTGGCGTTAACACAAACTCAAAACCATCTTCAAACTCGCGCTGCCAGGGCGTGTCAACAGCGAATGCGTAGCCACCGACTAATTTGCGCTCGGCATAAAGCCGCAAGAGTTCGTCGGCCATGTCGCGCATGGCGCGCTTCGCTTTCGCTTTCGTTTTTTGCCAGCCGAGTCCGCCCAATCGATCGAGGGCTGGCTGATGCCCTTCAGCGCTCGAATAACGCTGCACCAGATCCATGCGCTCAACCGGAACGTAGAGCTTTGCCTCCTCGGCGTAGTAGAGCAGCATGAATTCGCCGCTACGCGTACCCAGATCGAGTGTTTGCAAACCACCGAAACGTCCAATGCCATGATCGACGTGAACGACAAAATCACCAGGCTTTAGATCGCGAAAGTCTGAAAGAAACGCTGCTGACCTGAACTTTTTCTTCTTCCTGCCCTCTGCTGTCTGGCGTCTGCCGTCTGGGGCCACGCCCCGTCGCTCGAGCGCCTGCACGCCTGCCTCATCGAAGAGATCGGCTTCAACGTGAATCAGGAGTTGCGCGCCCGGCATTTCAAAACCACTACTGATTTTCCCAACCGTAACGATTGTTTGTGTTGGTGTCGCCGTCCCAGTGCCTTCTTGAACCAGCGACAGCCGGGCCTCGATTTCGTATTCACCAAGAATCTCTGTGACGCGTTCGGCCACGCCCAAACTCGGCATCACAAACATCGTGGTGGTGCCATTTTCCTGGGCACGATTCAAATCCGTAGCCAGGTTCGCAAGCCGCCCGTGATACTTCAAAGCTGACTGCGTTTTCCAGTCGACTTCAACTGCTTGCTGTGCGACAGAAAAAAGGAACAAAGGAGCAGGCGCATTTCGCGTTCGACCTAGTTGGACCTTGGGTGCTTCTGCATCAAGCGCGACTGCCTGATCCAGTTCGGCTGCGGCGCGACCCAACATGCGCAGTTCGACTCGTTGTAATTTTTCAAGTCTGTTACGCAGCTCCTCGGCTGAAAGGTAAAGCTCGTCCGGTCTTAGCGCGATGTCGTCTGCCGCATCAGTCTCGGCAAAACGATCGGCAAGCGTTTGATAAACTTCACCCAAAAACGCGTCGACTGCGGAGGGCTCATCGACAACCAACACGGCGTTCTTTAGATAGTCAAAGACCGTAGCGTTCCGTTCGCGCACAATCGGCATTAGCCATTCCCAACCGGCAAAACTTTCCGCTTCGTCGGCAAAAACTGTGCGGTCGCGAAGCGCGCGGGCGTAACGCTCATCCTCCCAACGTTCGCGAGCCACATATGCCCATTCACGAAAATCCCGTGGCCGCACAACTAGTTCTCGCATCGGAACTATTTCGACTTCGCTCAACTGGTTGGTGGAGAGTTGCGTTTCGGGGTCAAACGCGCGGATGGAATCGATTTCGTCGCCAAAAAATTCAATCCTCACCGGCTGTTGCTGGCCTGGCGACCAAACGTCGAGAATTCCGCCACGCATTGAAAACTCGCCGACCGCGCCAATCGGATCTTCGCGCACGTAACCCGCTGCCACTAGTTGTTCGACCAACTCCTCCGGTGAGTGCGTTTCGCTTCGCTTTAGAAAAGCGCCGGCCTGCAAAATCTCTTCAGGAGCCACCGTCCGTCGCGACAAAGCGCGCGCGCTGAGCAATACAAAATCCTCGCGTCGCTGTGCGAGTCGCCACAGCGTCAGCGCGCGGCGCTCAAGAGTGTCGGGATGTGGAGAAGAACCTGCATATGGATCACTTTCGGACGCCGGCAAGAGCAGCACTTCCTGATCGCAACTTTGTTTGCCGGACAACGCGCAATACCAGAAACGCAGATCTTTTTCCCACGGTTCCAGATCGCGGTTTGCCTGCGTAACAATGGCAAAAAGACTTCCCGTCTCGCGTTGTAGCGCAGCCAGCGCCAGCGCGCGCGCCGAGCCGGCGACGAGCCCGCTGATGGACACCACCTGCGCGCCACGATTTATTTCATCAACAACACGCTTGAATTCCTGTGTTTCGCGAATCGCCTGGAGCGCGTTTTGTAAAACGTTAGCTGTTTGAATCGTACTGCTCATATCTTAGTAATAAGTGATGAATACTGAGCGAGCGAACAAGCAGTTCAGAGTCCAGGCTTTAGCTTGCTGTTCACGCAAGAAGCAACCTCAAGGTTGTACTCTGAACTTCTAGACACTCATGACTGCTCATCACTCATCACGGTTCTTCATTCTTTCAATAATCGCGCTGGTCGAGGCGCCTTCAATAAAAGGTAAACTGACCACACGCCCGCCCGCTGCTTGTACTTCCTCGCGTCCGTGAATTTCATCCAGATTGTAGTCGCCGCCTTTGACGAGCACGTCAGGCCGCAGCTGGCGAATAAGCGAGCGTGGCGAAATGTCATCAAAAATGGTTACGTAATCTACTTGTCGTAGCGCGGCCAAAAGTTCGGCACGCTCGCTTTCATTCGTAAGCGGACGGCCTTCGCCTTTCAGCGTACGCACCGTGCGGTCGCTGTTGATTGCCACCAGTAGCACATCCCCTAAGGCACGCGCCTCAGCGAGATAGCGCACGTGGCCAACGTGCAAAAGGTCGAAGACGCCGTTGGTGAAAACGAGAGATTTGCCGGTTGCGCGCAGAGCTTGGCGCACTCCGAGCAATTCATCCGGGCTCAGAATTTTTTGTTTCATACTATGACTAATAATTTAGCACGACGCGTCTGAAACCAAAGAGCGGGAGCGAGGCGGGGTCCCCAACAGATGTTGCTCTATCTGTTGGGTGCTAATCCCACCTTCTCAACCGCGGCTTACCGTAAGGTCGGTCTGATGGCTTTGGGCAATGCCTCACCGCCAGGAACTACTCAACAACGGAAACCTCCTAGGTCAGGAAGGTGGGCTTGCCCCCGGTCTTGCTTCGCTTTACGATGCTTCGCATGCCTGTGCCGTTCATCGAAGAGAATGATCAAACGCGCGCGCGCGAGGAACATCTCGCGGCGTTGCGCACGCTTGTCGGTAACGTCTACCCGAACAAGTTCGAACGCAGTGCAGTGGTGGAGCCGGGCAAGGAAGACACCATCACCGCCGTTGTGGAAAAGTATCGTGGCTTTCAACCGGAAACTACTGAAGGCGGACGTCCGGCCGCGGAAGCCATCGAGCTGGCCAATCAACAACTGAACAAAACAACCATTCGTTTAGCGGGTCGCATTGCTTCGCCGCCACGCGTGATGGGCAAAGCCGCGTTTGTACATTTGTCTGATGGCGTAAGCCGCTTGCAGATTTATGTGAAGCGCGCGGACGTTGCCGGTGTGCGCAACGACGCAAAAGGCGGCGAAGTCGACGGCTGGGACCTTTTTAATCTACTCGATCATGGCGACTTTATCGGCGTTGAAGGTTATCTGTTTATCACAAAAACGGGCGAGCTTTCGGTGCACGTGCAGAAGCTGCAGTTCCTTACAAAAGCGTTGTTGCCGCTGCCTGACAAGATGCACGGCATTCACGACCCGGAAATTAGACAGCGACAGCGTTACGCGGATTTGATCGCCGGCAGCTTGAAAATGGAACGCGAGGACGAACTAACTCCGCGTGAAGTGTTCGAGCGCCGTTCAAAGATAATGTCGGAGATGCGTCGCATTCT
This sequence comes from Pyrinomonadaceae bacterium, assembly GCA_051002775.1. Classification (GTDB taxonomy): domain Bacteria; phylum Acidobacteriota; class Blastocatellia; order Pyrinomonadales; family Pyrinomonadaceae; genus PSRF01. Next base: position 37,482 of record JBPCLZ010000093.1, read on the forward strand.
CGAGGACCACGGCTACGTTGAAGTGGAGACCCCGATGCTGACGCCGCTTGCCACCGGCGCCGCTGCTCGTCCGTTTAAAACGCATCACAACGCGCTCGACATCGATCTCTACGCGCGCATCGCGCCTGAGTTGTATTTGAAACGTCTGCTGGTCGGTGGTTTCGAAAAAGTTTACGAACTCAATCGCAACTTTCGCAATGAAGGTGTTTCAACGCGGCACAATCCTGAGTTTACCATGCTCGAGTTTTACTGGGCGTATGCCGACGTGAACCAGATGATGGATTTCTGCGAGAGCATGCTCCGCGCTGTCGTGTTCAAAACACTTGGGCATACGCATGTGAAGTTTGGTGAAGATGACCTCGATTTTGCGCAACCGTTCGAACGCATTTCGATGAGGAAAAGTGTGGCCAAAGTTGTAGGCGAACCGAATGTAACTGCCGAGAATCTTTTGGAATTGTTTGAGCAACACGTGGAACCAAAGCTCATTCAGCCAACGCTAATTTCCGACTTTCCCAAACCAATCTCGCCCCTGTCGAAAGCCTCGCCGGCGGACCCGACCGTTGCAGAACGTTTCGAGCTATACATTGCCGGCATGGAATGCGCGAATGGGTTTTCAGAACTGAATGATCCGGTCGAGCAGTATGAAAGGTTTAAGGATCAGATGCAGCAGCGGGAGCGTGGCGACGAAGAGGCGATGGTGATGGATGAAGACTACATCCGCGCGCTGGCGTATGGAATGCCACCCGCCGCCGGGATAGGCATTGGCATCGACCGCTTTGTGATGCTGGTCACCAACCGGCAATCAATTCGCGACGTGATTTTGTTTCCACACTTACGGCCGGAGCGGAAGATGACAGAGCAAGGACCAATCGTGGAGTAGTGGCACGGACTTTAGTCTGTGGGATTGACGAACACAGACTGAAGCCTGTTTCAGTAGTAGATCTCGGTTCTACGCTTAATTTGACAGGTCAGTTGTTGTACCCGTGGCCCAGAGTTCCACTCGGCTCGCTGGAGAGAAAATTGGCGCGGGTAGTTCTCTTTCTTCGCCAGTTTGAAGTCCGCGATCAAACCCAGGCAACATGTCGAAGCTTTCCGCCACTTCTTCGACAATCGATCGACTAATGGTCATCTCTCCTGCGGCGTAGCCGGCAAGCAAAGCGTTGTCACATAGGTTATTTATGTTGCGCGGAATTCCTTCAGTGCAGCGATAGATGTAGTCGATCGCCTCCCGGGAAAAAACATTGGTACGTGCTGCGCCACTGAGCAAAAGTCGTGAGGTGATGTAACGATCCGTCTCTTCCACACTCGCTAGGGTTTCGATCATACAGCGCAGCGCCACGCGCTGTTTTAGTTGACGTAGATCCGGATTATACAAAACGTTGCGCAATTCGGGCTGCCCGCTCAAAACAATTTGCAGTTGCTTAGCACTGTCGGACTCGAAATTTGATAGCAAACCTATCTCTTCCAGCACTGCAGGAGATAAACCTTGTGCTTCATCGACGATCAGGACCGTGCGCAGTCCGCGCGAATGGCGCGAGTCTAACGCCTGGCCCAACGACACCAACAGATCCGTTTTTGTTTCCCAGTTCTGAATGTCCAGCAGGCTGGCCAGCTGTTGATAAAACTCCATTACCGAGAGTCTCGGGTTGAAGATGTAGGCCACCAGCACATTGCGGTCCAACCGCTGCATCATCCAACGAAGGATCGTTGTCTTGCCTGTGCCCACTTCACCCGTTATCACGATCAATCGCTTACCGCTCTCGATGCCATAATGCAGATTGGCCATCACCTCAGTGTGCGACGGTGTGAAATATATGAAACGCGGATCAGGAGTCAACGCGAATGGCAATTCTTTTAATCCGTAATATTCTGCGTACACAGGAAACCTCAAGGCCGGCTGCTCGCCGAATGGTTTTGAAATATGTCTAGGCCTACGAAACTTTCGAATTGGACAAGTATTTATTTGCCCGCGATCTCGACGTTGCGCAATTCGACCTCGTGATCTCTCCTGGGAAGTGTTCCCGTCCTAGAGATTTGCTAAAGCGCTGCGCGCCTCGGCTGCTTCTGCAAAGGGCGCTCGTTCGCTAAGACGCATGGCCTGTTCGAGTTCGCGTCGCGCAGCTTCTTTTTCACCTTTGGCTTTCAACGCCATCCCGAGGTGGAATCGATAGTTCGGTATCGGACTGCCATTGCCACTTTTTGCCGCACGTTCATCCAGCGCCACGGCTTTTTGGAATTGTTCGACGGCCGCGCCATACAAACCCTTTTTGTAGTAAACCCAGCCGAGCGTATCCACGAAACCCGGAATATTCGGGTTCTTTTGGACTACACCCTGGGCCAGACGAACCGCTTCATCGAGATTACCTTTGCCGTTTTCCGCGTAAAGCCAGGCCAGATTATTTGCCGCGATCACCGCGTTCTGATCTTTGCCAAGGGCTTTGCGGTAACTGTCAACAGCAGCGTCATAGTTCTGCCGCGAATCGTCGAGCATGCCAATTAATGTGTATGCCGTCGCGTTGTCGGGCCGGTGCTCGAGGATTTTTTGATACTCCGCGATCGCGCGGTCCTGCTGGTTGGTGTTGATAAAGAGTGCGCCCAGCGCTGAATAAGCGGCAATGTAATTCGGATTGATTTCCAGCGTCTTGCGCAACTCCATTTCAGCCTGGTCCGAGTTGTGTTCAAAACCGTAAGCTTGTGCTTTCAAATAATGTAACGACGCGTTTCCAGGATAGGAACTCAAAACTTGATCGAGGCGCGCGTGGGCTTTGTTCAGTTCGCCTTTGCCGGCGTACAAACGTATCAGCCCGCTCAGAGCGTTAAAGTTTGTGCCATCGATCGCCAGCACATTCTCGTAAAAACCAACCGCCTCGTCCGGCTTGTTTTGAGCTAACGCGACTGAGGCAAGACTGATAAGCGGATACGTGTCACCGGAGGCGACGTCGCGCGCCGCCAGGAAATCTTTGCGTGCAGCTTCAGCGTTGCCCTGTTGCAGTGCCGCCGAACCGCGCGAGATATAAGCCTTTGTTTTTATCTCGGCCAGCATCTGCGGCGAGCTGTTACGGTCGGGAGCGGTCTGATTGACACGATCGATTAGTTCGGTCGAAAGTCGCGCGGCTGATTTAGTGTCCCCTGACGCCAGGCTGATCTGGACCTGCATCAATTTCGCCGGCAGATAATCAGGATAGTAACGTTCGAGGTCGCCGGCAAAAGCGCGTGCCTGATCGATATTTCCCAAATTGAAGTTTGCCTGCGACATGAAATAGAGGCCGGCGCGGGAGTTAGGTTCTTGAATCAGGACCTCTTTCAAATCTTCAACAGCGGCTAGCAAATCAGTCGACTCGCCGGATTGGGCCCGAACCCGGGCGCGCAACAGCAGTGCCTGTCGATCGTGTTGGTCTTTTTTCAAAATTTCATCAATTTGCGCAATTGCGCCGGCGGTGTCTCCCCGCATCAACATGATCTCGCCTAACCGGTAGCGACCCTGCGTGAAGTCAGGCGAGTCCGCAATGATGCCTTTGTAAATATTGATTGCTTCATCAAGGCGATTGACGGATGAATAAAAGTCTGCGAGCACCGCGCGCCCATCGGGCTTGTCCTTGTTCATCTCGGCTAACGCTTTGTATGCCCCTTCCGCCTTATCGAACTGTTTGTTGACGAGATAGAAGCTCGCTAGCACAAAGCGTGATGCGCGGTTGCTGGGTTCAACTTCCACGGCTTTACTCATCTCGGCTTCAGCCTCAGCTATACGATTCAGTTGCACTAGAAACTTGCCATACTCGGTATGGGCCAAGCCGGAGTTGTAGCTGACCGAAATTGCTCGCTTGAAAATCTCTTCTGCCTTGTCATTGTCTCTCGTGACGATATGAAAGCGCGCCAAACTGAGATACGACTCAACACGTTTTGGATCTAACTCGATGGCGCGATTCATTTCGGCCAGCGAATTTTCGTGCTCGTTCTTCGCAAAAAACACACTCCCCATAAGAATGTGGCCCTCGACGTGGTTCACGTCTTTGTGCAGAATTTCTCTTGCCAATCGCTCGGCTTCCGCGATCAAATCCGGGCGGCCCTTGGCGGCGGCAATGTAATAGTTGCCGAGCTTCACACGAGCATCAAAATTGTCGGCATCGAGTTCTGTGGTTTTGCGCAGCTCTTCAAAAGCTTCAGGAAAGCGTTGCAAGCCTTCGAATGCGCGCGCCAGGCCCCAGTGGGCGGCCGCAAAGCGCTCGTCGATTTGAATTGCATTACGAAACTCAAGCGATGCTTCCTGAAACTTTTCGTCTTTCAGGTAAACTTCGCCTTTTTCCACGTGGGCGACTTTTGTTTTTTCGGGATTGGCGCAGCCGCTGATGGTGAAGACTGCAGCTAGCAGGACGGATAGAAGGGTTGCGTAATAAAGACCAGATCGGCACTCGTTATTCATTCTGTTCTCCTGTCGTGAACCTGATGGTGACGGGTTCGCGGGTTTAGTCTTCATTCTCGTTTTTCCCGATCGGGCGCGGGCAATGCCACCGACGGGTTCGAGAGTCCGACACCCTTAGAAAAGGCCTAATTGTTCAGTGGTTCCGTAAATTTGCCTGTCATTTCGAATCGGTAACTTAAACTGCCACAATCCGTTGCAAGGTGACAGGTGGGCCGCGTCAGTCTGGAATAAACTCGCAGCATGGTCGGAGCTTTCAATGAGGTGGAAATGCAAAAACAACCGCGCAAATGGCGATTAATCCACGAAACCAAGGTTTGGGCCGCTTGTAGTCCGGGATCGACGCGTCTATAACCTTTTGGTTAATTAACTACCTGGTAAATAACGATGGCTTCAGACAATCTCAGCATTACGTTTGCGGCGTTAGCCGACCCCACCCGGCGGGCGATTTTGGCGCGGCTAATGTCTGGGGAAACATCGGTCACAAGACTGGCAGAGCCTTTTCAAATGAGCCTGCCGGCAATCTCAAAGCACCTGAAAGTGCTGGAGCGCGCAGGCCTGATTGCGCGCGGACGCGAGGCTCAATGGCGGCCCAGCCGGTTGGAGGCGGGCCGGCTAAAGGAAGTCGCAGATTGGCTCGAGCATTATCGACGCTTCTGGGAAGAGAGCTTTGATCGCCTGGATGCGCACCTGCGCGAACTTCAGGCACAACAAGAGCAACCACAGCGAAAGCAAACGAGGGAGAAGAAACATGGTCGAACAAACAAGCAGTTCAAAAGCACAACCCGCTAAGGCGGAACTCGTAATCACGCGCATCTTCGACGCGCCGTGCGAACTTGTTTGGCAGGCGTGGACCGATCCCAAACAAGCTGTAAAGTGGTGGGGCCCGAAAAATTTCACTGCGCCTGTCGTCAAAATCGACCTGCGCGTTGGGGGCAAGTATCTTAATTGCATGCGCAGCCCAGAGGGACAGGATTACTGGAGCACTGCCACCTATCGCGAAGTTGTTCCGCCAGAGCGGCTGGTTTGTACGGATTCCTTTGCGGACGCGGATGGCAACGTGGTCCCGGGATCGCATTACGGAATGGGTGAAGATTTCCCGCTTGAAATGCTCGTCATAGTCACCTTTGAAGAAGTGAACGGCAAAACGAAGATGACGCTCAAGCATGTTGGCCTGCCAGAAAGCATGAGCGATATGACCGGCACCGGCTGGAACGAATCGTTCGACAAGCTTGCCGAAAGCTTGAAGTAACCGAGAAAGGGCTTGAACAAACCAGCATTAGTGCGAGGCATGGACTAAGAAGCTCAAATGACAGAAGCAGCCAAGCATTCGGAGCAGTTGATGGGGTCAACCAAACGCTTTCGAGGGTTGCAGGAACATTTGAAGGAAATCGAAGGAGTCAATTCATGAACATTGCACTGTGGATCGTTCAGGTGCTATTGGCGCTTCTCTTCCTGTTTGCCGGCGCTATGAAATTCATCATGCCAGTCGAAGAGATGACAAAGCAGATGCCGATAGCGGTTTCTGGACTCTTCTTGCACTTCATCGGCGTGTGTGAAGTCCTGGGCGGGCTTGGTCTAATTCTTCCGATGCTCCTTCGGATTAAGCCCTGGTTGACGCCGTGGGCAGCCGTCGGCTTGGCGATTATCATTGTCGGCGCGATCGTTTTCTCGTTAAAGCTGAGCGTAATGGCAGCGCTGCTGCCGTCGGTTGTCGAGTTGCTTTTGATCTTCGTGGCCTATGGTCGCTGGCGATTGGCGCCCGCACGGTAGGAGTTGTTGTGCAATGTCAGAAGTGGGAGCCTATTCAATTCTCTTTGCACTTGTGGGGCTCGTCTTGATAGGGATTAGCATCCCCTTGATCATGCGCAAGGTGCCGCCAAATTCCTTTTACGGCTGTCGCACTGGCAAAACTCTTTCTGACCCAAAAATCTGGTACGAGGCAAACCATATTTCGGGAATAGATTTTTGCGTGGCTGGCTTAATCGTTTTTGTGAGCTCGCTGGCGATGCTGATCCTTGGTCAGAAAGTGAAAACGAGCTACGCAGTCACGATATTGCTGATTGTTCTATTGCTGTCGGTAGGCGGCGCTGCCTGGCGTGGCTTATTAACGATCAAGGGCTGTAACAAAAGAAACTAGCGACTGGGATAGAGCGAATAGGAGTTAAGGAATTCAGCGTTGCTGCCGCGCGCAATCAAAAGGACCGGCTTTTCTTTTCCCTGGGCAGGAATTTTCCATTTGTAGGAATAATTAGTCCCGTCGGTCGCGACGGTAGCATTTTTCGTTTCGCCGAGGTCCGAGTAGCGGACGCAGCTCGGGTGGGCCACTACGGTCACTAAGGTCAAACGATGTTCGCGGCTGAATTTCGTGAGAAGATAGTTGTAGCGCGCATCTTTTTTTAGTATCCAGACTTCCTGTTCACCTTCTTCTTCTTCACGTTCTTCCTTCTGCTGCGTCGCAATTCTGCGCAAGCGCTTGTGCGCACTCTCTTCACTCATTCCCAGCCGCAAGCCAAATACTTCTCGAGTTGGTTTGCTGGGCGCAGCCTGCGCCGCCGTCACAAGCACCAAAGTGCTAAGAAGAAATGTTCGCAGCATGAGGGTCCAACTCGATGCTGAATTTCTGACTTCCAGAGGCATCAGCGTCTTGGCGGTGAACAAACGTCTGGCGGATTTACGGACCGAAGCGCGCCTGATATTCAATTGAAACTATGAACGCCTTAACCATTTGAGCGTTAACAAAGTTACCGTTAAATTGATCCAGCTTGTGCAGCCAGAAATCGTAACCCGTATGATCAGTGTCTTGCGGGTCGTCCGGATTTCTTCGCATATAACCGAAGTACTGCATCAACACAAACGCTTTGTTCCTTTCCTGCTCCACAAGTGTCGCGTTCTCGGCTACTCGTCTCAAGGCGCGCGCGCGCGCGGCGGTGTCGGCCGTATGGGTGACACTGCCAAACTCTCCAATTATTAGGTTAAGATCATTTGCAGAAAGGGTGAAACCTGTATTCGCGTTGAGCTCGTTCACAAACTCTGTTGGAGTCTTGCTCGTCGGATATCGAGTGGTAAACCGCGAGCGGCTAACGAAATCCTGTGTAAAGGCGACCTTGTTGTTTTCTAATACTTGCGGCCACCCTGGAATACCCACAATTAGATCCTTAGCGATCTGCTGGGAGTCTTCCAGGAACTCGTGCAACCTGATGATTGGCACCTTGATCGGGTGAGCGTTTGGAAACGTGTCAAGTTGTGACAGGCCGTCGGCGTCGCCGTAAGCGGTTTTGTAGATGCGTTCAACGAGGTAACCCGTCTCCTGAAATTCAATGGACAGGAAGAAGGCTGCCGAGACGTTCACTCGTCTGAGGTCAATGCACCCGGCATCCGCGCCGCACGAATTAATTTGATCAGTCCAGTAGCCCAGGCCACCGGCATCGGGCGCTCGGTTAAGAAAATCAAAGTAATGTTGACGTACGAAGAATTCATTATCGAAAGTAGGATCCTTGACCGGATTTGTTCCAGCCCCTGAGTCGTTAGGGCTCTCGATGGTGACAGTTACGACATTCGGCGCACCGAGCGTGCAATTTACCGGATTGGTTAACCTGACCTCGAACGTTTCCGACCCTTCGACATAGCCGTCGTCAATTATCAGTACGCTTATGGTTTTCGAATTTTGACCGGGTTCAAACCGCAACGTGCCTAGCGCCGCTAAATAATCCGTCCGGTCACTGGCTGTTACGTTGCTGTTTGCATAATGCACTGTGGCCGCGCCAGTGGTGTCACCCGTGCGCGTAACGAGAAGGTCGACTGTGGTATTCGCGTGAAACGTTTCGCTTACGCTCGCAGTGCTGGTGTTAAATTGAACCGTATTCGGCACGGGCGTTGGGGTGGCCGTTGGCGTAGGTGTTGCCGTTGGCGTCGGAGTAGGTGTCGCCGTTGGCGTCGGTGTTGGTGTCGCTGTTGGCGTCGGCGTTGGAGTTGGCGTCGGGGTTGGTGTCGGGGTTGGCGAAGAAGTGGTTCCGGTGAAAAAGAGTTGTCTGTCCCCGCTCAGATTTGTGCCTCCCTGGCTCGTTGGACTGAAAACCCAGCCGGCTTTGGAAGGCGTCACTTCATAATCACTCCCTCCTGGGACGTTGGCAAAGGAAAAATCTCCATTACTGTTGGTTTGCGTAGTGGTTTGAGTGCTGGAATTAAGTACCAATGTCATCGTCACGCCCGTGATTCCAACGCCGGATACAGCAGGTGGCTCAGTAACATGACCGCCGACCGTAAAACTCTGGCCTTGCGCCGAGCTTGATCCAGAACTGAACCCACCACGGGGAATTATCCCATTATCAAAAGCCAACCACGCCGCAGCCAGCAAAAGACAAAACACTACACGTCTGTACATCGACAAAGCCTCCCCTTGACATAATTGCATCTCTTTACTCCCTGACGCCAAGACGGGTTTCTCACCCCGTACGGTTTGTTATCTCGCTATAGGAGTCTGTCGGAAAAATACAGCGATGAACGAAGAATCAATAACTTACAGACATCTTCGTCCTTCTAACTCATTGATTCTACGTGAGCCAATTTATTTTCCCGACAGACTCCTATAGCAACCCCCACATTCAGCCCTTGCGGGCTCAGCATTTTTGCTTCCTGGAAGGAGCGCTTCGTAATCATCCCAAACAAAACTTCACAGATCTCGCACGTACCCCGATTGTGGTTCCACTTTCACCTTGCAGCACACAAGCTTGGCCTGAATATCGACCAAGAATGATCACTCATTTCATATATACACCCAATATATAAGCATATATAAATCTCGTGCCGCCCGTGACCCGGTTACGGGCGGCACCGATGGCACCGATGGCACCGCACGGTTATGGGCAACTTCAGAGACGACTGTCCTGCAACCTAAGTCCTAGCTGCGGCCCCTAAAGCGCCGTCTCGCTGCACCCGCAACACCAACAAGCCCGGTTCCCAGCAAAAGCATACTGGCCGGCTCTGGAATGGCCGTTTGACTGCCGGTTATACCGGCCGTCAGGTCGGCGCTACGCCCGCTCTGTACGAACAGATTTGCGATCGTAAGGGAGAACGTGCCGGTCGTGCCGCCGCTGCTGAACGTGAAGACGGTGCCGTTGGGGGGCGTGTTGAAGATGACGTTGACCCCGCCCGTATCCACGGTCGGCGAGACGCTGCCGGTGATGGTGGCGGTGTAAGTAGTTGCCTGCCCGCCGACGATGCCCGTGGGAGCCGTAAATGTGATGTTCAGCGTGAACGTGCCGGAGACGAGTCCGCCCGGTGTTGTCGTTGCCAGCGTGAACGTGCCCAGACGGTTGACCCCGCTGAGCGCGCCGATTCCAAAGAATGTTGTGGCGTCGAACGCGTTGCCCACAAAGGTCAACTGCGGAACCCCACTGACCGTGCCCGTCGAGCTGCCAATGACGGTCACCTCATCTGCTTTTGCCACACCCTGGCTAAGACCGATGATCGCGACCACAGCGATGCCCAGAGCAATTGTTTTAAAAATCGAAAGAATTGAAGTTCCCATTGCCTGTTTCTCCTGTTCTAAACGAAATCGCTACGGACTTCAAAGCACTGAAGTCCAACTGTTACACTCGGGACCCGCGCGCACCGGGTTCAATTAGGGGGTGTTTTCTAACCCTGGGGCCAAGGTTAGTCCACTACAGTCGCTCTTATGGTTGGGAGAGATACGGCAGAACCTATTGCAACTTCGGGACCGCGTCCTAACTCGACCTGCCTCGTCAACAAAGAACGGTGTTTGCAGTGATTCGGATGGGTGAATTGGGTAGTTATTCCAAGATTCAGACGCCGATTCCAGACTCTAGACGCTCGGGTGGGTTACCGGAGTGTAGCGAGTGTTCCACGCAACAAATTCGAAAAAATTTACTTTGGGTCGCCTGTTGCCTTCTGACGTAGATCCGACAAACGATCATCTGCCCAAGAAGGCTTCATACCCTGCTTTTCCATCGCGGTTACATATTCCTCCATTGCCGCGAGTGCTCCTTTGAAGTTTCCCCGCCTTTCTCGGATACGGCTGAGGTCCAG
>JBPCLZ010000094.1:0-16736 GCA_051002775.1 Pyrinomonadaceae bacterium
GGGCAGTATAAGGTCGGTATTAGTCTTTCGACGCGTAGCGTCTGTACGAATTTGGCCCGGCCTTTGAAGGCCGGGAACGGTCACGGAATTAATCGCGTCGCGTAGCGCCGCTTGAATCCATTCCCGATTCAATCGTCGCTACGCGACGAGGGCAAGCACGAACTTGATCCCGGCGTTGAAACGCCGGGCTAAACTCGCACGGACGCTACGCGTCGAGGACACTTGATCAGAGCTTCCTTTTTAATCTGTTCAGCGCGGCACCGACTAAAGTCTGTGCTACTAAGTATGAAAGACACTCGTTTCGCAAAACTCCTCTTGTTCGTTAATGCCCTGGTGCCGTTGACGCTGCTGTTGTGGGATGTCTATCACAAACAGGTGGGCGCCAACCCCCTGGAATTTACGACACGCACCACCGGCATGCTCACCCTGCTCTTTCTCGTTATCACTTTGGCGGTGACACCGGCGCGCCAAATAACCCGTCTAAATTGGCTGACAAAATTTCGGCGCATGCTGGGCTTGTTCGCGTTCTTCTATGGTTTCCTGCACCTCTTGACCTATGTCTTGTTCGACCGTTACTTAAACCTAAAAAGTATTCCCGGCGACATTGCCTCGCGTCCTTTCATTGCGGTCGGTATGCTCGCGTTCTTTCTGATGGTGCCGCTGGCGATTACCTCAACCGATAAAATGGTTAAACGACTGGGCGGCAAGCGCTGGAACAAGCTGCACAAACTGGTTTATGCCGGCGGGGTTTTAGGGGTAGTTCATTTTTGGCTCTTAGTTAAATCAGACACGCGTTTGCCGCTCACCTTTGGCTTTGTGCTGCTCCTTCTGCTCGCGCATCGTTTGTTCGTAAAGGTTTATCCTCCAAATAGCGCCCCGCCTGCTTCACTGCTACCGAGCAAGTGATCCATCTGGTACGCTTAACAGTTCCACACCACGGGTTTTCAGAGCGGATGAATTCAGTTAACCGTTTTTCCAGCCGTGTTGAAAATTACGCCAAGTTCCGGCCTGGCTATCCCCCTGGCGTGTTGGAAATACTGAATTCCGAATGCCGACTAACCAGGCACTCTGTAATAGCTGATGTTGGATCCGGTACCGGGTTGCTGTCTGAAGTCTTCCTTAAAAACTGTAATGCGGTTTTCGGAATTGAACCTAACGAATTGATGAGAACAACGGCGGAAAGCTTGTTAAAAGGCTTTGCTCACTTTAATAGCGTGGCAGCGACCGCCGAAAAGACGACCTTGCCGGACAGCTCGATCGATTTCGTCACTGCAGGGCAGGCGTTTCACTGGTTTGATCGGGAAGCAGCAAAACAGGAATTTGTCCGCATCTTGAAGCCTGATGGTTGGGTGGTACTTATTTGGAACGCGCGGCGAGTTGGCTCAACCGCCTTTTTGCGCGAGTATGAAGCCCTATTGCTTCGTTACAGCGCAGACTACGCCCAAGTCAGACACGAGCACGCAGAGGAGGGAATTGGGCATTTCTTCGCGCCGCACGCAATGAAATCGGCACACTTGGATAATGTGCAACGGTTTGACTTCCAGTCACTCAAGGGCCGGCTCTGTTCATCATCCTACGCTCCGGAAGCCGGCGATCCGAACTTCGACCGAATGATGACGGAGTTGCAAAAAATCTTCGATGCGCATAACGAAAATGGCGTAGTAAACTTTGAATACGATACGAGAGTCTATTACGGACATTTGGGTGGTTGACCAAACATCTAAAAGCGTTCATTAGTGTTCCTTCCATGAATTTGTCGAAAACAGCGCAACATTATGGTGGCCGGCTCGACCTTACACTGCAAAAGGCCCGCTATTCGCTGCGTAGGCGCTTTTCCCATTCTGATGAACAGCAAATTCTAAAACAGTACATCGATGAACTGGTTCCAAAGGACCAGTCCAGGACTGTCGTAGATATCGGAGCCGGCAATGGCGTGCGCTGGTCAAACAGCTATGCACTTGTGCTTGAGGGTTGGAATGCCCTGGGTATAGAAGCCGACCCTCATAAATACACATTACTCACCCAGGTCTATCGCCGTTTTCCCAATGCCAAGGCGTGCCATAGTTGTGTGCAGCCGGCGGAAATCGAATCCCTGTTGAAAAGTTTTAGTATCGATAGAGATTTTAGTGTTCTTTGTTTGGATGTTGACGGGAATGATTATTGGATTCTCGGCGCGATTTTAGCTTCCTTCCGTCCGCGATTGATCGTCACCGAGATCAACGAGAAAATCCCGCCTCCCATTCGTTTCGCGGTCAAATATGATCCGGCTTTCAAGTTGCGACATCATTTCTACGGTTATTCAATAGCTGCCCTGAAGGATTTGTGCGCACGTCATGGTTACGGCATCCTGCGTCTGGAGTACAACAACGCCTTCATAGCGCCTCAAGAGTTGGCGCGCGACCGCTTCATTGACGCTTCCGTAGCTTACGATCAGGGTTATCGCAATCGCGGCGATAGGAAAAAGCGTTTTTGGCTTAACTTTGATGTAGAGGCCTTGCTTTCAATGCCACCGGCTGAGGGAGTTGAGTTTCTGAAAGAGTTCTACGCAAAAGACGAGGGCAACTACTTTTTGGGGACCCAACCGCAAGATATTCCCGTTCACAGTCAAGGAGTGGGAATCGTCACGGCGAATCGAGCAAGCGAAATTGCTAGAGGCGAAACGGCGCAAGTAACTTCTTCCGAAATACCCGACCAATCTCCTTGTCCCATTTGTGCTAGTGGTGCCAAACCCAAAATGTTAGGTGCCGCGACCCTTGGCGATGAAACGCTGTTTGATTTAGTGGAATGCGAGGGCTGCGAAACACGTTACCTGTCGCCGCTCCCCTCAGCCGAACAACTAAAAAAATTCTACGAACCTCAATACTACGGCGGCGATTGGTTTAAGCAACGAGCCCTGGGCGGCGCTTTGGCACGATTCGACCTGGCCAAACGCGAGCCAGGCAATTTTCTCGATGTCGGGTGTGGGCTGGGCTTTTTTATTGACGGTGTCCGGAGCCACAGCAAATGGCGCGTCTACGGAGTTGAATTAACAACCGCCGCCGTGGAATTTGCTCGTTCGGAACTTGGCCTGGAAGTTAGCCAGGGCCAGTTATTACAACTGGAGTATCCGAATGCTTTTTTCGACTATATCCAGGTGCATAACGTACTTGAGCATGTAAGAGATCCGATGAGTTTGCTGAAGGAATGCCGGCGGATTCTGAAGCCGCAAGGCACGCTTCATCTGCGCGTCCCGAACGGCCCAATCGATAGCAGGGATTTGTTGCGGTTCTTTCGTGATCAAGGTATGCCTCCGTTCAGCAAGTCAGGGCACCTTTTCTTTTTCCCCAGGAACGCGTTGGTTCAGATGTTTGCAGATGCTGGCTTTGAGATCAGCGAAGCGCGCACCTACGGTATTCGCCGCGGATTGGCCACTCTAGGTCTCTGGCCGCGCTTGAAGGATTGGAGGAGACATTATGCTGCCAAGCCCTTTGGCAGCAACGGCGCGACTCCTCAAATCACGCTGCCTCCGGAAAAGTCCCGGCCGCCTTTTTATTATCGATACCGCATGATCCGCATGAATATGCGGATGCTGCCCGGAATGCGCGAGTTCGGGCTGGATTATCAATTCGTTCTGACGCCGAAATAACTGACCTTTACGCCGCGGTGATCACCGCATGCCAGGTCTCCTGACAAGTTTGAGCTCCTCTCGGTACGACCCTTAACAAAAAAAAATGCTTGCACTGCTTCAGAGGGCGGTCATAGAGTTAATTCGGCTCGCGCGTGTCGCGATGTCCATTTATCTTTGAACAGATTAAGCAGACAGGAAGTGCGCTATGAACAAAAACCGGCGCAGCGATGAACGCGTCTCTATAAACCTGCCGGCCCGCTGGGATGGGTTGGCCGGAAGGCATGAAGCGCGTATTGAAGATCTCAGCCTGGGTGGTTGCTTTGTGAACACGAAGGGCAGAGTCGATATCGGCGAGGTCGTGGGAATTGAAATGAAGCTTCCCTCAGGGGAATGGCTGCCATTGCGCGGCGAAGTGGCGACCTACATGGTGGGTACCGGATTTGGAGTTTTGTTTACGTTCCTCACCGAAGATGAAGAACAAGCTCTACGCGAACTAATTGCCTAAACTCATTACTTAACCGCTCGAGTCTCAATTACCGTAATAGCGTGTGCAAGGTCTGCGCGAGTCAGGGGCGCAGCTGGGCGGAAATTTGTGGTTGCCTGCAGCAAGCCTGCCGAGACCGCGACCGCCACATAGCCTTTTAGTTCATTGGGAACGCCGGCCGTGTCCAGAAAGGGTAACGGCGTACCGGCTTGTGCTTCAGCATCTGAACGCAAACCCGCAGCGCGAACCAACGCCACAGCCGCGACGAGCCGGGTCGTACTGTCATTAGGGCGGAATTGTCCACCGTTGGGCGCATCTATAAACAGCGAACCCATTGGCGACGCCTGAACGCTCTCAACGAACAATCTGGTTCCCTGGTCGCGGACGTCAATGTAGTTCGACTGTCCGGGCAGGTATTGCGGCACGCGCGCAGTTAACACCATCGCGGCAGCCAAATCCGAACGAGAAACTTGGAAGTCAGGGCGAAAGCGCGAGCCGATCGGCCACATGGAAAACGATCGCAGGCTTTGGTAGACATCGTTTCTCAACAGCGGACTAAACGACTCAATATCACCCAGGCGCGCATATTGAGCACGACCGACTTCCAGAACGCCATAAAACTTTTGCGGCGTTCCCAACGAACCCAGAGTGTTGCGCACACTCACCCGCCACGTGCCCGCAGTTGGCGCGGCGAACGATATAGTTTCGCGCTTGCCGTTAAGTCCTGTCAGGTTAATCGCGTTGGCCTGACCACGTAGCGCACCAGTTTGGTCATAAACCGACAGCCCTAAATCGTTGATGCTCCAAAGCGGTCCCCAGCAAATCTGAATGGTGGCAGTGACGGCGCCTTCCGGAACGGTCACGCTAATATTTGTTGCTGTTCCGGGTTGCACAGTGCCCGAAAACTCAACCGGCGCGTCGCTTAAAAACTCAACCTGATTACGGTCGACTGTGCCACGCCACGCGCCAATGCGTCGTGTCGGATAGGCCGCCTCGAGCACGGCTGCGTGCACGTTCAGCATGCCGGTGCCAGTTTCGTAAGTGTAATACGGTGGCAGTGGCGTCGCGGTGCGTTGCAGGATGTCCTTAATTTCGGCCGGAGTCAGATTTGGATTGGCTTCCAGCATTAATGCAATTGCGCCAGCCACCTGGGGCGCTGAAAAGCTGGTTCCGTTTGCCGTCGTGTAGTGAGGAAGTTCGGATGCACTAAGACGCTGCGAGTCAGCGCCGGCGAGGCCAGTCGCCCCGGTTACGCTGGCGACGCCAGATCCGCGCAGGCTGACAACGTTAACTCCCGGCGCCACCAGCGTCGGATGAAAGAGGGAATTTCCAAAATCGCCGCGCGAAGAGAAAACAGCAAGCTTGCCTTTTGTATCCGTGGCGCCAACGCTGACCACCCAGGGCGCCACCGCATAAGGATTCAAAGTATGCGCGCCGGGACCGGTATTGCCTGCCGAGAAGACTACGTTAACGCCGGCGTCAGTCAGCATTCTGGTAGCGATGTTTACCGGATCGTTAACGTCGAACACGGTATTGGCCGAGAAACTGCAGTTAATGACCCGCACGCCTGCATCGCTGTTGTTCGCCAGCAGGTAATCAAAACCTTCAAGCACATAAAGCAGCGATAAGTCGCCGGCACTAAGTCCGACTACCCGCGCGCCCGGCGCCACGCCCGCATATTTTCCTGCGGACAAGTTGCCATTGCCCGCAATCACGCCGGCGACGAACGTTCCGTGTCCGTACGCTTGATCGGTGTTGCTCAGGCTTTCCGAGTTAATTGGATAGGTGAAGCCCAGACTGGCGCTTTGCATTCCCGCAAGCTTGATGTTTTTCGCCACGCGACCCGCAAGATCAGCATGGTTGCCATCGACGCCGGTATCGAGAACAGCGACGGTTACATTTTTTCCTGTAACGGGCAGGTTGCTATTGCTGGTCGTAATTTCTTTATCGCGCCAGGCCCGCTCAACCCCGGTTAGGGCGCGAACTTCGGGCTCGCTGTTCAAATCCAAAGTGCGATTACCGTAGATGGACCGGACCTCGGGTAAACTCGAAATCGCTGTAATCTGATCACGCGTACCGGTAAGTGTAATCATCGGGAGCGCGCGAAAGCGTGTGCCGCCCACGATGCCGATTTTTCGCAGATTAGCAAGATCCGAATCCGAAGGCAGGCGATGGTAAACAACTACGGCATTAACAGTGCTGTCGTCTGCAAGTTGAGAGAGTTGCAACAACAACTCCGGATCTACGCTCAGCAGTCCCGTTGATGTCGTCGGGCGTAGAGCGTCCGGCAGTAGTCCGTCGGCGCCGGTCATGACGATGCCGTCGGCGCCGGTCATCACAATGCCGTCAGCGCCGGTCATCACTATTCCCGTTGCGTTATCGAACCTCAGTCCATCCGGCACTACTGGAAAAACCACACCATCGGCGCCTGTGGCTCGAACAGAGTCCGCACCGGTCATGACAATGCCGTCGGCGCCAGTCATTACAATGCCATCCGCGCCGGTCATCACAATACCGTTTCCGGCTTGACGTTGGACGCCATCGGCGCCAGTCATCACGATGCCGTCGGCGCCAGTCATTACAATTCCGTTAGCGACTGTGATAGTGACCGAATCGGCATGATAGGTTGCACCATCAGCGCCGGTCATGACGATGCCGTCGGCGCCAGTCATCACGATGCCGTCGGCGCCAGTCATCACAATCCCGTCGGCGCTGGTCGCGCGAACACTGTTTGGATAGGCAACTCCGTCAGCGCCCGTCATGACGATGCCATCAGCGCCAGTCATTACAATTCCATTAGCGCCGGCGTTGAGAACGCCATCGGCGCCGGTCATCACAATGCCATCCGCCCCCGTCATAACGATGCCGTCGGCGCCGGTCATGACGATGCCGTTAGACGAACTAATGCTGAAGCCGGCCAAGGTTGGCGATACGAATACCAACACGACCAGCGTCATGGCGATTGATTGCTTTATTTTTAGGAAAAACAAATTAGAACCAATCATGCGTAGCAAACTATCACCTCAGTCGGGTTTATTGGCGCAGTCATGCTAACTATCTGGCGAGGTGCTTTCGTAAATGAAATATGACGCCCAAAACCAGTACTATTTCGGCTCGTAACTTCGAGCGCCGCCTGCCTGATTCCATCCGCGTCGCTATTCTTCTCATTGAAAGCCCCAGCATTGTATAGGGACGGAGCCTCTAATTTGTTGCGTAACCCTTGCGTTTTCTCGCTGAAATCCATCTTTTGTGGTCGTTTGGTTAAGAAACTAGCTGTTGGTAAAGTTTTTTGGTCTCCGCACTCGGCTCTACCCCCAACTCGTTTTCCAGGATGCGCTTCAGTCCCTCGTAGTGCTCTTTTACCGCCCCCCGGTTCCCCATGGCGGAATGCGCCCGCAGAATCAGACAATGGATGTCCTCGCGAAACTGATCTTCCCGCACGATGAGTTGAGCCAAATGCATCGCTTTTTGCCAGTCGGCCGCGCTCTCGGCGGCGGCGGCGAGTGATTCCAACAGTCTGAGGTATTGTTCACGGTAATAAGTCCGTTGTTCCTCTACCCAAAGCTCATAGCTGCCTTGCATAAACTCGCCGCGGTAAAGGGCAAGTGCCTGCTCATACGCACGGACACATTCATCCAGGTTGCGAGCGCGACGCGCGCTTTCACCTTCACTTAGCAGCCGGTCAAACTCTTCGATGTCGATACGGTATGAGAATTCCGGATTTAATTGGTAATCCCCGTCGCGATAAAGCAAAAAGTTTTGCTTCAGGGGCTGATTACTATTAAGAGCTTTGCGAATGTGCGAAACGGTCGGATGAAAATTCTTTTCCACCGCGCCCATATCGGTTTCCCCCCAGAACGTATCGATGATGGTGTCTTTCGAAGCCCGGTGATGACGGCGTGAAACAATGAAACACAGAATGTCGCGCGCGCGTCGCGTGCTCCAGGCATCAGCCGCCAGCGGGCGCGAGGGATCGCGCAGTATCGCCACCGGGCCCAGCATGTTGACTGTCAAATCGGTTACTGGTTGGCTGGTCAGGGCAATCTCTGATACCTGGGCGGGCGCGCTGGTGGTTGCCGGCAGAGACGAAACCTGTTCGCGCAGATCGAAAGGCAACAGCTCTAATGCATCTTCGTTGGAAAAGATTTCGCGATACTTCTCAATCTTCCGTTTCAGCCAATATTCATAATCGTACCTAACCGTCAGGTCGACGACGCGTCGCAAACGCTCGAGCATGGGGCGTTCATTGCCCAGATGAAAATCACAGAGCGCGATTGCCATGCTTGCCTGAGCTTCGTAGTAATAAAGACCATGCAGATGAAAATACTCGAGCGCCTTGGCGAGATCTTCCCCAGCCTGCTGGTATTCGCCTCGAGCTGCCATGATGCGGCCGCGCGTAAGTGAGGCAGTAAAGTACCCCAACTCACCCTTTTCGGGCGGCCGAGCGCTGATGAGATGATCAATCTGCGCCTGGGCGGAGGATAAGTCGCCTATTCGTAGTCCGAGCAACGCACGCTCTTCGAGTAATTCCGTGCGAGTCAAGCCGACGCCCGCCTCGTCGTAGGCGCGAGCTGAACGTTCGTAGTACTCGATCGCTCTTTCGATTTCACCTTGTTCGCGATACAGGTTGCCGTACGTCTCTAATGTCTCTGCGCGAGTGCCGGCAAGACTGAAGAGTTGGCAGCCTTCCAGCGCGCTGTCGAGGTGCTTTTCAGCAGCACTGAAATCACCGCGAAACAAGTAACAGCGAGCCATATTCAGGTGGGCTACCGCTTCCTGCGGCATCGGCGGCGCCTGCCGATCCTTGCGTAGCATGCGGCTTAGCCAGCGGAGCGCCTCACCAAAGTCACCACGCATTCCCGCAGGCGTACCGAGATTGTGGGCGATCAAACGTATGTAGTATTCGTCATTGCGCTCTTCGGCGGACTGCAAAGCCGCGCGAAACTCGCGTTCCGCCGCAGTCCATTCGCCTAAAGCAACCAGGCATAAGCCCCGCGTATTACCACACTTCGTCCGAACCACAGAATTGGGCTCGCTCAACAGGACAGCGCGATCGAGATAGCTAAACGCCAATTCGTAGTTGCCCTCGCGTCGCGCCAGGGTAGCTAACGAGTGCAACGCATCTGCTTCACCTTCATTGTCAGTTTGATCATGCAGGAGAGCTACCGCGCGCCGCAGAAGCGAATGTGCAAAATCGAATTCACCTTGCAGCCGTGCCACTTCCGCCCGATGGGCCAGTGCTCGCGGATGAGCCTCAAGGGCCGGCGGGGGCAATGAATCTGCCAGCGATGAGAGTGAACCAAGCGCTCCCGTGGAGATCCACTCAACCCCTCGTTCGGCTATCAGCTGGGCAGCATTGTCAAAATCCTCGGCCGCCAGCAGATGCCTGACCGCCTGTTCCCATGCCTGATGCTCAATGAAATAGCCTGCGCAACGCTGGTGCTCCGCGGAAACTCCACCTCGCCCTATTTCGCTGCGTAAACGCCGACGCAAAAAGTTCTGGAAGAGCGGATGAAGACGATACTCTTCGCCACGCCGGTCTCTGGCTACACTAATGAACACATTGCGGCGCACCAGGTTCGGTAGCAATCGCGAACAATTGAGGCCTTCATAGAGAGCCGCACAAATATCCAACTCGATGCGATCCAGCAGCGAAACTTTTAACAGCAGGTCTTGTACATCGGCAGGCTCATCAGAAAACACTTCCTCGGCAAAATAATCGAAAATGTCTCGTTCAGACTGGCGCAGCACTTCAACCAGGTCGGGAACGTCTGCTTGTCCCTCACGACTACTAATTACGGCGCGTTGGGCCACCTGCCTAACAAGTTGCAAGGCTGTGATCCAACCGTGCGTTCGTTCGCGATATTCAGCAAGTTGTTCCGGAGTTAGCTCGAGATCAAAAACCCGGCGGAAAAGTTCGCGTGTTTCTTCGTCAGTGAAAAGCAGATCTCCACGGTCGATAGTAGCGAGCGGAGAGTGCGTGCGCAGTCGGCCCAGCGCCAGCGGCGGCACTTCTCGAGACACGATAACCACATGCAGCACGTCGGGAATATAAGCAAGCAACCGATCCATGACGGCATGTACGGCCGTGTTCGCGCCCAGGTGATGGTAATCATCCAACACCAAAATTAACTGTTGCTCAACGTGTTCGAGCACTTCGTTCAGAAAAACGTCTACTGCTCTTTCCGGATGTTGCGCTGATTCGCCGCTCGTTTCCTGAAGATAAGAGAACAACGCCTGACCGAAGTCCGGCACGAGTTTCTGAATTCCAAAGCCGAGGTAGCCAAGGAAAACCGCTGGGTCAGCATCAGTATGGTCTAACTGGTACCAAACAAACTGACGCTCATGAGTGCGCAGGAAATCTGCAACCAGCGTAGTTTTTCCGGAACCGGCATTGGCAGTGACCAGCGTGAGCGGATAGCCAAGATTGGCAAGCAGGCGATCGGTGAGCCGCGGACGGGACAATAACTGAGGAGCAGGCCGCGGCGGCAGCAGTTTCGTTCGCAGAAAAAAACCAGGAGGCGAACTTTGAAGGCCGCTCTTGTTTGCGGACGTTTCGGCGAAAGAGCTTTCCGGATTCTTCCTGGACGCCATTAGCTGCTGTCTCTGACCGCTGTTTGGATAGGGCGGCAGAGTAGCATGGCGAAATGGGATCAATCCACCATCGATTGAGAGCTGGCTATTCACAATGACTTCGTGGGGGTCCATTAGTCAGTGCCTAAATATTTCTAAGCGAATTGTTCGGAACTGTTGGGTGCGCCAACTCGACGAGACTGATCGTTTGACCTTGTTTCGGATTTGCGCAGAAAAGTCGCAAACTCATCTAGCGCCGCAGCGCGACCGTGAGAGTGATCCAAAGCGATACTCGCCTGTTCGCTCGAGAGTCCGTAGCCTTCGAACAGGGCAATCGCTTCCGGCCGCGTGAAAGCGAGTACTTCCTCTTCAATAACTACCAATGATTGTTTTGAACGCAGCCGCCATAACGGTGCCGGCGGAAGGCTGCGACTGGTGATGAGAACGTGTACGTCCGCCGGCAGAAGCGGCAACAGGCGCGTGAAAAATGGCACCAGCCATTCGGAATCGCTGACCAAATGAAGGTCTTCGATTACGACCAAAAGAGAGTTGTGCTTGTCGTTATCACCCAGTTCGAAAATGAAAGCTTCGGCAAATGCATCAATGTGATCGAATTCGGCTGCCTCAACCAGCGGCATCAATAGTCTGGCGCCAAAGCCTGGGCGCTGTTCGCGAACACTACCAATGAGATAGTCAAAAAAGATTCTAGGGTCGCAGTCGGGCGCATCCACTTTGTACCAGGCGACGTTGCGCCCGCACCGCTCGGCAAAGTCGAGGGCCAGCGTGCTTTTGCCCGTTCCTGCACGGCCGCTAATGATCGTCGAGGTACCGGCTGCCAGGCTCCGTTCCAAGGTGTTCAACAGACGTGACCGGGAAATACGAGGCCGCCGCGCCGGCTGGGCGATTTTGTCTGTGATGAGTTCTAACCTGCCGCCTGTCAGGTCGTGAGAGGAGTCTATTAAGAACATGACTTTTTGAGGAACACCCTTCTTTTTCTTAAGTTCACTACTAGATAGCCGGTTTCGAGCGAAAATCGTGAAAACCGCTCGATCCATGGTCACTTATGGTTTTATTGCGATCCGGTTGAGAAATTCTTGAGGTTTTAAACACGTGAACCAGTCGGGGACCAAACCGGGAGGGTGCCGGCCCGATTTGACCAAGGGCTGCGGCGGCCGTTTGTTGTCCAGAGCAGCCGAAATTGTGGGAAAACACGGTGTTTTGGCAGGTTTTATCTCATGACAAACAGACGCCAACTTTGTTATACTGCGCGGGCGGCAATCCAATATGCCGCTCCGAAGCGACCTTTACTGACCTAATACTCCTCGATTTCACGCTCCTTCCATGGCCTGAGTTCCGGTCATGCGCCTCAACCTGACGCGACCGGAGACAGCCACCTCGCATGAAAATGAACACAGATTCCTTAGGCAACTGCCGTGTGTTGATCGCGGATGACGATCAAAGGGTTTGCTCGCTCCTGGGTGAGTTGCTTGAGGCGGAGGGCTATGAGGTCAAATGCGTGAACGATGGTGGCAGTGCACGAGACGCTCTTAATGCTTTTAAACCTGAGGTAGTGATTAGCGATGTAGTGATGCCGATCCTCAACGGCATCGAACTCTGCCGCCTGATAAAAAAAGATCCTGAGACGTCCAGCATTCCAGTTCTCCTGATCAGCGGACTTCGCAACGCGGCAGAAGACAGTCTGGAAGGATTGACTGCAGGCGCGGACGACTATCTCAACATCCCGTTTCGCACGGACGAGTTACTTGTCAAAGTTGCCAGGCTTTCCGAGCGACATCGTGCTCACCGGGCCTTACGCGAAAGCGAAGAGCGCTATCGCCGGCTTGTCGAGCTTTCGCCGGAAGCGATCATCGTCCACAGTGACGGAAAGATTCTTTACGTAAATCCCGCAGCGCAACGGTTATGGGGGGCTGAGAGGCCCGAACAATTGATCGGACGGTCCGTTCTGGATCGCGTTCATCCTGACTATCACGACACGGTCACCAAGAGGGTGCGACAGGTTCAGGAACACGGACTAGCGACCGACCTGATCGAGCAGAAACACATTCGGCTGGACGGGGAAGTCATTGATGTTGAAGTTGCAGGTATGCCCTTTGTTGTAAATGGGAAGCCGGCTGTGCAGGTTGTCATGCGCGACATCACCGACCGCAATCGCGGCCGCCAGGCTCTCAAACAAACAGAAACCCAGTTGCGGACCGTTATAGGCAGTGCAGCATTAGTGCTTTTTGTAATTAATCTCGACGGCATATTCACTCTGTCCGAGGGCGAGGGATTGAAAAATCTCAACCTGAAACCGGGCGAGGTCGTTGGCCAGTCCGTATTTGATCTTTATCGCGACAACCCCCAGGTTTTGCGAAACGTTCGTCGCGCTCTCAATGGTGAGTGTTTTTCCGACGCGGTGCAGGTAGGAGAACTAACGTTTGAGACGCGCTACTCGCCACTTGCTGATGAAGCCGGCAACGTAACCAGTGTCATTGGCGTAGCCACCGACATCACTGAGAACCGCAAAGCCCAGAACGCACTGCAGGAAAATGAGGAACGCTATCGCGAGCTCTTCGAAAATGCCAACGACATCATCTACACGCATGATCTTTCAGGAAACTTCACTTCTCTGAATCGCAGTGGCGAAAAGATTACCGGCTACAGTCGTGAAGAAGCCCTGAGCATGAACATTGGCAACGTACTTGCGCCTGATTATCTCGCGCTCGCTCGCCAGATGATGAGTCACAAGACCGATCAGAAAGGCTCGACAGTTTACGAACTCGAAATTGTTACCAAAGGCGGGCGCCGCGTACGTCTTGAAGTCAGCACGCGCTTGATTTACCAGGATGGACGAGCCGTGGGCGTGCAGGGTGTCGGACGGGATTTGACTGAACGCAAACGCTCTGAAGAAGCCCTAGCCCAACAAGCGCAACGCGAGGCAATGACACACCGGATTTCACAGGCGATTAGGTGTTCGTTGGATAGTTCCGAAATTTTCCACACCGCCGTCAACGAGCTAGGCTCGCATCTCAAGTCCGATCGCTGCTCGCTCTTCATCAAAGATGAAAACACTAATCGCGTCACCAATGTTGCGGAGTATCATTCTGAGGGCATTACTCCGGCCGCATCAAACTTTGAGCTTGAGGATGTGAAACTTCTGATCGAATCGCTTGATCAGAAGGGGGTGCTCTGTTTTGACGATGCTGCGCACGACGAGAGCATTGCGGATTTCTACGAGCGCATTCTATCGAAAGCGCACGTGCGCTCAATTATGTACGTGGCCATAAGAGTGGGCGATGAAGTGACGGCCGCCTTCGCCCTCTCTACCACGCGTGAGGTACGCCATTGGAGTGAATCTGACATTGCACTTGCCAAGGCGGTTGCCGATCAAACCGGCATCGCTATTCGGCAGGCTGAGCTTTATCAAAAGGCTGAGGCTACTTCGAAACGGGAACTCCTGGTCAATCGCCTGACCATGACGATTCGCGCTTCGCTAAGTTTGCCTGAAGTGTTGAGCACGGCCACCAGGGAACTTGGCATTGCCCTCGGCGCATCACGTGTTCACATGCGCCTCTACGATCCGGCGAATCCGATCTCCCCGGTGAAACATGAATATGTCGCTCCTTATTGTCCAAGCATCGGCACGGACCCAGTCAGTTACGAAGGTCCTATCGGCAAGTACCTTTTAAGCATGTCGGGCCCGCTGGTGATAAATGACCCGTTACGATATCGGAAAGGGCCAGAGGATTTTAACGCCGCCATCCGCGACTATGCGCGCCAGGCCGGTGTGTATTCCCAAATCGATTATCCGTTGATTGTTAAAGGACTCTTTCGTGGGGTGCTGTGCATTCAACAAACGGATCGCTTGCGCGATTGGACAGAGGACGAATTGTCCCTGGTCCACTCTTTGGCAGAGCGGTTGGCAATTGGCATTGCGCAGGCTGAACTGTTTGAGATGGTGGCCAAAGGAAAATCGGAGTGGGAAACAACCTTTGATTCAATGTCGGACGGCATCTTTATTTTTGATCCTTCGGGACGTCTAAAACGCGTCAATCGAGCCGGCGCCGCGATGGAGAACTCAGACCCGCGCAGCTTGTTAGGCCGGCAGTGTTGCGACATTCTGCGCACCTCTTCCGAAACGCAAGCATGCGTCGTAGAAAAAGCTATCGCGGAAGGCCGGAGTATCATTATTGAAGTTGTTCCTGTTCGCCTGAACCGTCCGATTCTGGTTTCAATTGAACCGGTGCTCGATCAAACGGGTTCCGTCACCGCCGCAGTTTGTACCGCCCGCGATCTTTCCGAACTGCGAGAAGTGCAGGCGGTAGCCCGGGAACACCAGTCACTGCTGACAAATATTTTGGAGAGCGCGCGCGAATCGATCTATGCCGTCGACGTTGATGGCCGGTTCAAATGGTGCAACAGCGCAACTTTGACCGGACTGGGCCACAAACGCGAAGAGTTCATCGGCACGCGCTTTCTCGACATGGTCTATGAGGGCGATCGCGAAGTTGCAAACGAGAAACTGCAAACGGCGCTCAATGGCCAACCGCAGACTTATGAGATGCGTTACTTCTCTGCCGACGGCCGGCTTCGTTACGCGCGCGTGGACAACTCGCCATTGATTGTTGAAGGCAAAACGACAGGCGTGTTGGGTATTGCTCGCGACATCACGGAACAGAAAGAGGAGCGCGAGCGCGCGGCTCGTGCCGACAAGTTACGGGCCCTCGGCCAATTAGCGTCGGGCGTGGCGCACGATTTCAATAATTCGCTGGCTGCAATTCTGGGTCGCGCCCAGCTGTTACGGCGCCAAACGCAGGATGAAGCGCTGGTGCGAAATCTGGAAATCATTCAGACAGCCGCTGAAGACGCTGCCGCCACTGTTCGTCGTATTCAAACGTTTGCGCGCAAATCGCCTGCGAAGGAGTTTGAGCGGCTCGAGATTGCCGGCTTGCTGAATGATGCTATTGAGATAACCCGGACGCGTTGGCAGAACGAAGCGAGAGTGCGTGGCCTGGAATACGACGTCGCGTTGAATACCGAGAAGGGACTCTTTACCTTTGGTAGCGCGTCGGAGTTGCGCGAAGTTTTTGTCAATCTGATCGTCAATGCCGTCGATGCCATGCCTGACGGTGGACAGTTAACGATAGGTTGCGTGGGGGACAATGACCGCCTGCGATTGCAGTTTGCCGACAACGGGAC
Organism: Pyrinomonadaceae bacterium; assembly: GCA_051002775.1. Lineage (GTDB taxonomy): Bacteria > Acidobacteriota > Blastocatellia > Pyrinomonadales > Pyrinomonadaceae > PSRF01. The sequence goes on from JBPCLZ010000094.1 coordinate 15,864, forward strand.
CGGCATGCCTGAAGAGGTAAGGCAAAAAATATTCGATCCGTTTTTCACCACCAAAGGCGCGCACGGAACCGGCCTGGGTCTTTCTGTGAGTTACAGCATAATCGAGCGGCATGAGGGATCGATCAGCGTTGCTTCAAGTATCGGCAAAGGCACCACCTTTACGATCGACCTGCCCGCCAGCGAGATGGCAGCGGAATCTGCCGCGACACCTGCGAAGGATATAGAAATACCGAAGTTGTCCATTCTCGTTATCGACGATGAGCCGTCGGTCCGCGAAACACTAGCTGAAATGTTGGAAACGATGGGCCATCGCGTCGTGCTGGCAGACAGTGGTCAGAGTGCCCTGCAATTGTTAGGTGCAAACGAATGCGAGCTTGTCTTTACGGATTTGGCTATGCCGGACATGGACGGATGGGAAACGAGCCGTGAGATTCGGAAGCGCTGGCCAGAGATGAATGTGGTGCTGGTAACGGGTTATGGAAGCGGCACGCTGCCGCCGGTCGGTGAGGAGGATCTTGTTAACGGCATCATTGGCAAGCCTTTTGATTTTTCACAAATCAACCAAACGATTACAAGTATTCTCACCAACCAATCGCTGCTTGAAAGCGCGCCCGTCTAATTCCAGACCTAATTAGTTATTGCTCATGATGCCGGCGCTCGCCGTAAAGCCGACTCCAAAACCAACCACCATCGTTGGCCCATTCCAATCATCCTTTTCCGCCAGCATAAATCCAGTTGAAGCGCTGGAGAGGTTTCCATAGTTTTTGAGGACCTCATAAGAGCCCTGGACTTTGGTTGAGTCGGTTTCCAGGTGCAGTTGCGAACAAACGCCATCAAGTATCTTTTTGCTGCCCGTATGTATTAGGCAGTCGT
>JBPCLZ010000095.1:0-2744 GCA_051002775.1 Pyrinomonadaceae bacterium
TAGGCGGCGCGCTGACGAGTCGCGCCGTTGCCGCGGGCGAGCGTATCGTGCGTAAGGGAGTTGATCTCATCCCAGTCGCCGTACCTTTCGAGTGCCGGGCGGAGAGTCGCAAGTAGCTTTTCAATCAACTCGTGCGCCGGGACGGCGCGCTTGTCAGCTACGTCAATCAACTCCGCTTCAAGGCCGTAGCGTGCGGCGCTCCACTTGGCGGCGCGCAATAGTTCCGGGCGCACGTCCAATTCTGGTTCATTCTTGATCGCCTGCTCGTAGCAGGTGCGCGCCAGGGCCCGCGAGAGACCGGCGATCAGCACTGCTTCGTCTATCGTAAGGCAGACATCAGTGACGCGAAATTCCAACGTCTCGAAGCGCGCGGAGGGGCGCAGGTCCCAGTAAATTTTCGTCGCGTCGGAGATGCTTCCCGTCTGGACCAGCGTGTCAACCAGCGCGTCGTACTCGGCGCGCGAAGCAAAGACCTGCGGCGTGCCAGCCATGGGCCAGCGCCGCCATATGCCGGTCCGAAAGCTAGCGTAGCCGGTGTCCACACCGAGCCAGAAAGGCGAGTTGGCCGCGAGCGCCAAGAGCGGCGCCAGCCAAAGCCGCGAGCGATTCATTACCCGGATCGCCGCTTCACGATCACTGATTCCAATGTGCACGTGACAGCCGAAGATCAGTTGCTCGCTGGCGAGCTGTTGAAACTCGGTAGCGATGCCGCGATAACGCGCTTTAGGCGTGAGTTGTTGATCTTCCCAGTGCGAGAAGGGGTGCGTGCCCGCCGCCACGATCCGGTTGCCATACTTCTCCGCGGCGGCAATCACTTCCCCGCGCAGGTGCGCAATATTGGCGCGCACCTCTGCCACCGTATGGCAGATCGACGTGCCGATCTCGATCTGAGACTGGTAAAGCTCTGGGGTTACCTGCTTGCCGAGCGCCGCCTGCGCTTCCGGCAAGATGAGTTGCGCGCGCGAACGCAACTCTCGCGTCGTCGGATGCACGATCTGATATTCCTCTTCGACGCCGATAGTGAACGGTTCGTCGGTGGTCATAAATTGATTATCTTACTTCCTCACCTAAGCTGCAGCTGGGACTACTCCAAGTCTTTGACAGCGGCAGGTCTTTGCGGGTCAGGCGCACCGTACGGGGCTTCAATCATTGCCTTCAGAACATCATTGGGAACCCCTTTGTACTTGAGTTCCGATAACACCGACGGGTTGGTATCGAAGTTGCACCGAGAAGCTTTGATCTTCGCGATGATTACGTCGGAGCAAATAGTCGCTTTGACCATCTCCGCCGCTTCACAGCAGATTCCAGGCGATGCCCTCACACTGATCGCAGCGCTGAGTAGTCTCGTTGAAACTCCTTAGACTGAATCCACCGGCCCTTTTTCCACAGTAACTACATTGTGGCATGTGGGTGCCTTCCTTTAACTGGCAGGGAAGATGACGAGTGACTTGCGCGTCCAATTAATTAAATTACAATGAACTACTGGACGTGAGAAATCGCGGCGAGCTTAATTGTCGTCGTTTCCGCTTGTCAATGAAAAACCAAAGAGCCGACCTATAAAGATCGGCTCTATTTTGGTTAGGCGGAAACTTTTAGCCTCGAACTAACAACGTCCTCACCCCGCCGTTCGCAACGCCTGAGAGCTGCGTATTGTAACAAGGCGGGTTAGGGCGTTCAGCCTTCGAGGTTCTCACAGCTTTGGAAGATGAGGTACTACGGCCTAAAGCGCTTTCTCAAAAGACTGGGCGACATGTTCAAACGATACGCAAATCACTCAAGCGGCTTCAGGAGTTTGGTTACGCAAGAAAAATTTGCGGCAAATGGCATGGAATGCCAATTAAGAAAATCGACCTCACTGAACTAGCTCGGAAAGTGGGAATGAGCGGTGCACGAAAAAAGGCAGCGCGAACAACACAAAGCAGAAAGGCTGCGCCGCACAATAGCTGTGAAGATGCTTCTCCAATTAGGCATTCAGTAGTGCTTCTTTGGTAAGTCAAGCGGGGCACAGGCGAGTCTGTAGTACAATGGGCTGGGAGCGAAGAGGCAACTATAGTTACTACTACCGCAAGATGCGAACAGCCGGGCATGTTCGCTCTGTTTACGTAGGCCGGGGCGAGATCGCCGTACTCACGGCGCGGTTAGATAAGATGCAACGCGAAGAGCGCGAAGCCAAGCGAGCTAAAGAGCGCAAGGAGCAGCGAGGTTTTGACCCGAACGATCAAAGCTTAGATAACTTAGCTCAACTAACATCCACGTTGACGGAGGCGGTTCTGATTGCGGCTGGTTTCCATCAGCACAAGCGGCAATGGAGGAAGCAAAAAGCATGAGCGCGAATGTAGTGGCGGTTAATAATGAAGCGGACAAGATAAGGGAGCGCTTCCACAGTGTCCTTATAAAAGCTAATAAGGAACGTCCCTGCGACTCTGACATTAAGGCGCTTCGAGAGCTTCTTGACGGCAATAAAGAGTTCAGACTTTGGGAGGCCGTTGTCGGGATGGGCGAACTCGCTGAGAGTCAGGTGCTGGATACAATTGTCAACGGCAGCGGTCAAGGCATGCGCGAGTGCTGGAGACAGAGGCTCGTGTCTATGCGGGCGGACCTCGGATACGCTGATTCTTCGGCGCTTGAGCGATTGCTAATTCAGCAAGTAACCCTCTGCTGGCTTAATCTCAACCTCACCGAATACAGGCACATCAACATCATGAAGCAGTCGATCACTTTTACCCTGGGCCTCTATTGGGAAA
>JBPCLZ010000096.1:0-4707 GCA_051002775.1 Pyrinomonadaceae bacterium
CAACTCATGGAAGCGGAGCATCGCAAATATCTCGACGAGTGGATCGCCAATTGGGATGACGTTGTTGAATTTGAAGTTTACCCAGTCATTTCCTCAAAGGAGGCATCTGAAAGGGTTTCATCGCGTCTATGAACAAAGCCGCCGCCGAACAATGCCTTGCAGCTGACGGCGCGATAGCATGTTTCTCAAGTAGTCTCTTTCCTTAAGCTTGAAGGCTGATCGCGCGCCGCAGCTGTATGTTGACCAAAGAGTGTTGAAGCAGCAAATATTTGCTTCAGCCACGGGGCACCGGAGAAGCCGTGCTGGCCTTAAGACTCAAAGTCCGAAGCTGAGATTAGCTCCCGGTGCCACTCATTGCGAGCGCCAAAGAGACCGAACAGTATCTGAAGCCGCTTCTGCTGACGAAGTCGAGCTTGTATGCCGCAAGGCTGGTCCGGTGCCGCACTTACAAGGAGCCGTCCATGAACCTACCCTGCCTCGGAATCGACATCGCCAAAGTTAAGTTCAACGTCTGTCTACTCCAGTTAACCGGCAAACTCAAGCACAAAGTGTTTTCCAACAATGCGGCCGGCTTTGCCCAGTTGCACGAGTGGCTGGAGAAGCAACTGGTGCAGCAGGTCCATGCCTGCCTGGAAGCTACCGGCACTTACGGAGAAGCGCTCTCGCACTTCCTGCATCAGCAGGGTCACACCGTGAGTGTCATCAATCCGGCGGCCATCAAGGCGTTCGCCGCGAGCCGCCTCTCCCGGACCAAGACTGATCGAGTAGATGCCGAGTTAATCGCCCGTTTTTGTCTGGCCCAGCAGCCGCCACCCTGGACTCCGCCAGCACCGGAAGTGCGCGAGTTACAAGCACTTGTCCGCCGGCTCAAGTCGCCGATTGAGATGCGCGTGGCCGAAGAGAATCGACTCTCGGCGGGTGTCAATGTGGCAGCCGTCAGAGCAAGTGTGGAAGAGATGATCGCTCATCTCAAAGAACAGATCGCCCGCACTGAAAAACTGATCCGCGATCACATCGACAAGCATGCTGGCTTGAAGCAACAGCGCGAGCTGCTCGACTCTATCCCGGGCATCGCTGAGACCACCGCCGCGCGGCTGTTGGCTGAAGTGCCCGACATCAAACGCTATCACAGCGCCCGCCAGTTGGCCGCTTTCGCCGGTCTCGTGCCGCGTGAACGTCAGTCGGGCAGTAGTGTGAGAGGCCGCGTGCGGCTATCAAAGATCGGCAACGCGCGTTTGCGTAAGGCGCTCTACTTTCCGGCCATCACCGCGCTGCGTTGCAGTCCCTTCTTTCAACAGTGGGCCGAGGGTCTGAGACAAAGAGGTAAGTCTAAGATGAGTGTGATCGGGGCGGTGATGCGCAAGCTCATTCACATCGCCTATGGAGTGTTGAAGTCTGGCCGACCTTTCGACCCGGACTTTGCAAAATCTGCTTGACTACCAACACAGTACCAGCGTTCGGCGGCTTCCCGGTGATGAGTCATCGGATTTGGAACAGAAGTGCTTTGCTTTAACAACTAAACAAAAGGAGATAAAACAATGAAGAGAATGCTTATGATTATGGTGATAGCAATTGCAGCGTCATCTGTCGCTTTAGGTCAAATGAAAACGCCGAAGAACAAGAACGGCGTGCTCGTCATGGTCGCCGCTCCCGCAACTGGCCAGGAGGCAAAGCCAGAGGAGGCAAAGATGGCCTCGCCGGCGGACGGTCACACAATCCACGTCTTGGCCCCGCACGTGGTCGGTGGGAAGGTCATGGGCCCGTACCACCATTACTGCAAGGTTCTTGCTCCGGACCCTGTGATTGAGTGCCTCATCTACGATTCCACCGATCCGAATGCCAAGCTTCAACAGATCGAGTACATCATCGCCAAGTCCATCACTCGAACAGGTGCGGTGACGCTCAAGAACTGGAACAAGAACTGGCACGACCACCGGCAGGAGATCGCCACCGGCCGCGTTCAGGTGCTCGATCTACCACCCGACAAGGCCAAGGAAGTGGCCGACCTGGTGGCCACCACGGACGGCATCATTTTGCACCTGTGGTCGCATGACGAGAAGGTGCCGAGCGGCAAGGTCATCATCGCCCAGTCCGTGGGGCATGTGAACCTGACCGACGCGGCGTTTAAGAAGGGCGCCGAGGAGAAGCCACCGGCGAAGCCGTGAGGGCAGTGACCATTACGGTCGGTGTTGCGCGCCGTCTAACAAGCGCTTGGAGCTGACGAGGCGTGAGCGCGGCAGCAGCCGCTGATGTGATCGTGTGCGGGACCCGCGGCTGTCGCGGTACGCCTCGCAGCTCAAGCGCAGGTCGTTAGGCGCCGCATGAATACGGAGGTTACAGAATGAGTGAAGCTTCGGTCATTGGGTTGGGAGCTATGGGTTCGGCGCTTGCGCGCGCGCTTGTTCGCAGCGGGCGTCGCATCACCGTCTGGAATCGAACGATGGAGAAGGCCTCGTCGCTCGTCAGTGATGGGGCGGTGCTGGCCACAAGTGCGGCGTTGGCAGTCGCCGCGGGCCCTGTTGTTATCGTCTGCGTCGACAACTACGACGTGACGAGAACCATTCTCGGTGCCGACGAAGTCGCCGCGGGCCTGTCAGGCCGAGTGCTCGTGCAACTGAGCACCGGCAGCCCGGAGGAGGCCCGAGACAGCGAAGCGTGGGCGCGGGAACGAGGTGTCCAATACCTGGATGGCGCGATTCTGGCGTTTCCCAATCAGATTGCGACGCCAGACGCGACCATTCTCGTATCGGGCGCGGAGTCCGCATTCCGCAGAAGTGAGCCGCTCCTCAAGCTCTTTGCGGAGAACCTGAGTTTCCTAGGGGAGAAGGTGGGATCAGCATCCGCGCTGGACTGCGCAGTGCTGTCTTTTTTCGTTGGGGGTCTCCTGGGCGCCGTTCACGGGGCACGGATCTGCGAAGCGGAGGGTCTGCGTGTGGATGAATTCGGTTCCTTGCTGGCCGACATCGCTCCCGTCCTGGGCGGTGACGTCAAACATCTGGGTGAGACCATTCAGGTGGGCAAGTACGAGAATCCCCAAGCTGCTTTGAAGACCTGGGCGGCAGCGTTAGGACGAATCCTGCAGCAGGCGCGCGAGGCGCAGATCAATTCCGAGTTTCCGACTTTTGCCTCAGCGCTTTTCCGGAAAGGTATTACCGCAGGCTTCGAAATGGAGGAAGTTGCTTCCCTCATCAAAGTTCTGCGCGCGGACGCCTAACCATTCGTTCCACCGGACGGCCTGCGGCCGCCGGTGAACTCAAACGTTCGGTTGCTTCGCTTTTGATTTTGACAACCTAGCTTGAATGAACGGCGACGACGCTCCGCGTGATCACTCACGTCGAAGGTAGGCGACGTTGCATCGCGCCAGTTGCGTCGCTCCGGGTACGGAAGGAAATCACCTTGCGTGGTTCCGTCGAACGGGCAACCGACAAGTCATTGCAGGTGAGCCGCGATTGATCGTCTCACAAGATCAAAGATGAAATCGAGATTGAAGGCTGCTTGCGCGGCCACCTGAATTCCATCGTTGGGCGGCAATCCAGCTGCGCAACACTGTCAACCAATAAGGAGAAATCACTATGTGTCACCAAACCCTGATTGGCCGCTCATTGCAGGCGGCATTGCGTTGTTCGTTGTTGTTCTTGTTGAGCCTGGTCGGCTCGTACGCCCTCGCACAAGCGCCTGTTCAAGAGCAGGCACTGACGCGGACTGCCCGTGATGCGCAGCTTAAGTGGGGGCCTTGCCCGCCGTTCTTGCCCAAAAGATGTGGCATCGCCGTTCTTCACGGCGACCCTGCAAAAGACAACGTCGACGTGTTCCTTAAAGTGCCCGCCAAGTCGACCCTCCCGCTTCATTGGCACACTTCGGCAGAGCGCATGGTGCTGATAGCAGGTGAACTTCATGTCACCTACGACGGTCAGAAGACGGCGGTTCTCAGGCCGGGGACTTATGCCTACGGTCCCGCCAAACGACCACACAAGGGCTTCTGCGCAAGCGCCGTTCCATGTGTTCTCTTCATTGCCTTTGAATCGCCGTTGGACGCAGTGCCGATCGACCGCAAAGAAAAATAGCGGTAGTGCCGTGCAACCCCCGGCCGGAAGGCCGCGGGTCAGCAAATAGGAAGCGAGATCAAAAATCTTGCAAAAATAACAAGATCTCACCAATTGGTAATATACCGAGGAAGCAAATATGAAGCAGCTTGTACTGTCGCTGTTGGCCACTCTTTTGCCAATGGCTGCTGTTGCTCAGACCAACCCCGCGGCACAGGCAGCGCGCCAGTGGCGCCAGCAGAACGAACGCCCCATCGTTGAGGAGTTCGTTGAGTTCCTGCGCATCCCGAATGTGACTGGCGACCGCGCCAATATCCAGCGTAACGCCGAGTTCATCGTAAAGATGATGGAGCGGCGCGGCATCGCCGCCAGGCTCGTGTCCGTGGAAGGCGCCAATCCGATCGTCTTCGGCGAGATCAGAACTCCCGGGGCGAGGCGCACAATCGCGTTCTATGCGCACTACGATGGCCAGCCCCTGGACGAGACGGAATGGACCACACCGCCGTTTACGCCGACGCTGCGCAGTCAGACCATCGAACGTGGCGGACAAGTTATTTCCCTTCCACCGCGCGGCACGGCGCTTGATCCAGAGTCACGGCTGTACGCGCGATCGGCTGGGGACGACAAAGCGCCCATCATCGCGATGATGGCGGCTGTCGACGCG
>JBPCLZ010000097.1:0-18485 GCA_051002775.1 Pyrinomonadaceae bacterium
CCCGTCGGCCCTCCTTCAGGACCGCCGGTGCCTACTGCCGGAGATTGGTTCTTTGGATCGTTCGGATCCCTTAATGTCTGCGCTGATACAACAGCACATAAGACCAATGTAGCGAGCGCAGCAATAAGCGCCCTTGTTGCGAGTCTCATCGCATTCCTCCTGCGAAATGAGTAAATTAAATCTATCCCGTTTATGCCAACATCAGCAGTTGAGTCGAGCTCTTACTGGACTACCTCTGCTAAATGACGGCGCAACCACCAATTGTCAAACAGGATCGGCACCGGCGGTCACCTCAACGCCTATCGCGAAGAGGCCGGCGGTGATGTTCTCCTATTCGCCACCAAGAAAACTAAGTGCCACTATTGTGAAAGTGCAGTTCAGGTTAACGATGCAGACGCTCAAACCACTGCTCAGATGTTCAGAGTTCACCACATTAGTGCGAGCACAAAATCATGCCAGACCATACTCTACCTTTTGGGGGAAATCAAGACTTTTTGATGACTTTGGGCCAATTTCTTTATGTTTTTTCCGTCACGCATAGATGCCGCGCATCCGAGTGTCATAGGCGACGCGGTCGATGGCCAACATGTATGCCGCGGTCCTAGTGTCAACTGAATGAGAGTCGGCATAGCGGCAGAGATCGTTGAAGCTGGCGACCATAGTCTCCTGCAGCCGTTGGTTCACAACGTCCTCGCGCCAAAAGTACCCCATCCTGTCCTGAACCCACTCGAAGTAGGACACTGTAACCCCGCCGGCGTTTGCCAGAATATCGGGTATCACAAAAATTCCCTTTTCATGCAATACCTCGTCAGCGGCCGCGGTTGTCGGGCCATTGGCCCCTTCCGCCAATACTTTGCACCTGATCCGGTCCGCGTTTTGGGAAGTAATCTGGTTCTCAGTTGCCGCAGGGACAAGCACGTCGCATTCCAGCTCAAGCAACTCGCTGTTTGAAACGCGCTCGACTCCGGCGTAATCGTCGAATGAGCCCGTGGCATACAGGTGCTTGAGTGCTGCAGGTATGTCGATGCCTGCGGGGTTGTAAATACCCCCGTGGATGTCCGAAATCGCGACGACTTTGTAGCCCGCCTCGTGCAGTAATCGTGCTCCTATCCCGCCAACATTTCCCGATCCTTGCACCACCACGCGCGTCGTTGCCGGTTTCATTCCAAATTTCTTTACCGCCTCATTGATTACAAACAGGATGCCCCGACCGGTTGCCTCACGCCGGCCTGAAGAGCCCCCCAGATCTATCGGCTTGCCAGTAACCACCGCGGTCACGGTGTGTCTGGCGTGCATTGAGTACGTGTCCATGATCCAAGCCATTGTCTGTTCGTTCGTATTCATGTCTGGCGCGGGCACATCTTTTTCCGGACCAATGAAATCCAGCAGCTCCGACGCATAGCGCCGGGTCATTCGTTCCAACTCGCCCATCGACATTTGTTGCGGATCACAGATAATGCCGCCTTTGGCTCCCCCAAAGGGCACGTTCACAACGGCGCATTTCCATGTCATCCAGGCAGCAAGGGCGCGCACTTCATCGAGATTAACGTCGGGCGAATATCTTATGCCCCCCTTCGCTGGACCCCGCGCAAAGTTGTGCTGCACTCGGTAGCCTTCGAACACCTGGATCCTGCCAGAATCCATTCTGGTTGGTATGTAGACTTTTAGCTCCCGATTAGGCACGCGCATAACCGCATACAAATCCGGGTCGAGATTGAGCAACTGAGCCGCTCGATCGAATCGTGACATCATCGATTCAAATGGATTCTCTTCTTTAATCTCGCGGATGTCGTCTACGAACACGGCGTTTTGCCTAATTACCATTGGCGATCTCCAAACTGGCAAAATTGAAATCCAGCTAAACGCTTTTTGTGAGTCCTAATGAAATCGATTCTTACGATGGTTTTTTTGTTCTCTGCCTGAATACCTCGTTCATCGCGCCAGTACGGTACCCGTCGAGATCAAACGTCACATACGCAAATCCCAGTTCGCGAAAGCGCCGCGCCAACTCGTCCACAACCTCAAGGCTCAAGGCGCGTTCCATCTCACTGCGCGCAATCTCAAGACGCACAAGATTATCGTGATGTCTTACACGGAATTCCCTGAAGCCCATATCGCGAAGGATTTGTTCGCCGCGATCCACTTCACTCAGACGCCCGATAGTAACCGGCAAGCCGTACGCTATCCGCGATGACAAGCATGGACTCGCGGGCTGGTCCCACGTAGGCAAACCGGCTTCATTGCTCAACAGCCGCACGTCTGCCTTGGTCATGCCTGCTTCGATGAGCGGACTGCGGACCTGGTGCTCGAGTGCAGCCTGCCGGCCGGGGCGATGATCTTCAAGATCGTCACAAGTAGAACCGTCCACGATGAAGCCAATGCCTCGCAAGCGAGCGACCTCCGTCAGTTTCGTGTATAGCTCCTGCTTGCAGAAGTAGCAGCGGCTGGCATTGTTCGCTGTGTAGTTTGCATCCACCAACTCGTTTGTTTCGATCACTTCGTGATGAAACCCGAATTGTCTTGTCAGCTCTTCTATCGTTTGTCGCTGTAACGAGGGCAAACTTGCCGAATCACCAGTGACGCACAGGGCGTTTGGGCCGAGTTCGCTGGTGGCAACGAACGCCACATAACTGCTGTCGACTCCCCCCGAGAAAGCAACAATCACTGAACCCATTTCCTGAAACAGACGCCGCAGCCGCTGCTCCTTGATCAGGACCGAGTCGCCATTATTAATTGCAAGCGTGGGCTTTTCCTGATTTGCCAGTGGAGGGATCACAACAGTGGGTTCTCCGTGAAGACAAGCGCACAGACAGCATGTCGTTCTTAACTAATTGATCATGGGATTACAAAAATAATGTTAACGCATGCATCAAATCACCGCAACCAGCATCTTATAAAATGAGCATGCTCACTTTGGACGCAAGCGGTTTCAGATGTTAAGATGCGGCTCTCCTCAGTTCATTTTTTTCTGGCCTGTGCGAATTGTTTCGATGAGCGGTCAGCTAGCCAGCAAAAATCCATTCAAGTTCAGATCAGTGACTCTGACATTGGTCGCCCTTTGTTTGGTTTGCGGCTTGGTGCAGCCGCTTGCTGCACAAACGGTAGACGCGTTTGGTGATTCCGGCGCCGATCCCGTGAAGCTATTTGAGCAAGGGCAGAATGCACACGCCCGCGCCGAACGGGCAAGAGAGTCAGCCGAGAAGACTGAAAACTATAACCGCGCGCTCGGATACTATAAGGAAGCTATCAAGGTACGGCCCGAATTTCCGGAGGCAGAGTTTCAACGCGCGAACGTCTTGACTTCTCTGGGTCGTTTCAATGAGGCCGAGACAGGTTTTCGCCGTGTGCTGGACCAACGCAAGAATTGGTCACTTCCCTATTCTGCTCTGGGAGTGCTTCTGGTCCGACTTAACCGCGAAAAGGAAGCTGAGCCGATCTTGCGCGAAGCGATGCGGTTGGGCCCACAAGATACGCTTGCGATACAAGCACTTGCTGGGATTCGTCTCAAAGCCGGCGACGCGAAAGAAGCACTGCAACTAGCGACGAGTGCAATCGCCGAGGGTGCAAGTACTCCCGGGATTTGGTTTGTTCGCGCATTGGCTGAACGTGGCGCCGGCGAGAATAAGGCCGCGCTCGTCAGTCTGGATCATGTACTCGAACTCCAGCCGGAAAATTTTGACGCACTCATGGAACGAGCAGAGATTCGCATTAGCGAGCAGGCACCAGCGACTGAAGACCTTAAGGCCGCTGAGCATTTGGCAAATGGAGAGAAAAAGAACCTCGCGAGAGTTGCTGCGGCGTATGAAAAGGCAGGCAGGCGAGAAGATGCCGAACGACTGGCGAGAAGCGCGGGCTTACTTGGCCCTGCCGACGCGAAGGTCGGAAACGTGATCGGTTCCGCGGAGGAAATCAATCTCGCAAACAGCGATGATCCAGTCAAATCTCGCGACGCGCTGGAAAAGCTGCTCAAGAAAAATCCCGATAACGCAGTGTTGCTCGCGCGCCTGGGTGCATCCTACCGCACGGTTGATTCAACCCAGTCACTTAATTTCTACCGGCGCGCACTGGAGCTCGATCCCGCCAATGCCGATTTTGCTACCGGCTACAGCTCGGCGTTGGTCCAGGCGCGACGCTTCGCGGTTGCAGTAGTCGTGCTAAGAAAAGTGGTCATGGCCGCTCCCGGCAACTACGCCGCTCGCGCCAACCTGGCGACAGCGCTGTACGAGTTAAAGCAATTTCCCGAGGCGCTAATCCAATATGAATGGCTCCTGCAAAACAAACCAGATCTGACGGTTGCTCATTATTTCATTGCCACGGCGCATGATTATCTTAGAGAATACAAACAAGCATTAGCGTCGTACGAAACGTTCCTTGCTCATGCCGATTCAAGTGCAAACCAGTTGGAGATCGAGAAAGTAAAACTACGTCTTCCCTCTTTGCTTCGCCAGATTCAAAAAGGCGAAGGGGTGAAACAAAAGTCCGGCCGAAACGGAAAACATTGACTTCTGCGTCAGGCAGAAACGATTGCAAGTGAAAGCTACTCAAATTTCGCAATTCGGAATTTCGATCCTAACGGTTCTTTGCACCACTGCGTCCTTAGTAATGGCTCAGGAAGTGCGAATGCAGGAACAAACCGCGCCGCCACCGCTGAAGATAGTTACGAGGCAAGACCGCATGCAGATCGACGCCGAGAAGGATTCCAAGGAGCGCGTGCAGCTGACGCTTGCCCTGGCCGAAGGTCATCTCGCAAATGCGGAGTTACAAACTTCACACCTTAATTACGAGGATGCAGCCGCAGCGGCGGGTAAATATTCCGCGCTGATAGAAGACGTATTCGCCTTTATTGGCACGCTCAAACAAGACAGCAATAAGACTCGCGATCTCTACAAACGTGTCGAGCTGGCGTTGCGAGCGCAAGGGCCTCGCCTGGGCTTGATGCGGCGCAGTACGCCGGCGGCGCATGCCCTCTGGATCAAAGAGACGGAAGATTTCGCCCGCCGCGGTCGCACTGAAGCCCTGAACTCGTTTTATGGCCACACTGTCTTTCGGGATCGACCGGCTACGCCTTCACCTAAGCCTGGGAGCAGCGCCATGCAAAAAAGTGCCGTTCCGCCCGAAAAAAAACCATGAACCGAAGTCTTCTTATTTTCCTGGCGCAGCTTAGTTTGCTGCTCGGTTGTTGCTTAATCGCAGCCGCCATTCCGCGACCTCAGTCGCGCGACCATTTGACCGAAAAAGAAGTGGAGTTGGTTCAGGAGGCTCAGGAACTTGAGAAACGCATCGAGGGGTTTATCAAGGCGGCTGATCGCCGTCTGCTGGTGATCAAGGGTTTGGACGCAGGCAGCGCAAAGGACTTGAAGAAGGACGCCGAGTTCTGGGGCGACCTTCCGTCCGGCAGTCGCAGTGAGCTGCTCGGCGACATCGCCAAAATTCTTGACGAAGCGATAACCAACATCGACGACGTCAGCGCACGCGATGAAAAAAACCCTGCGCTGCCCAGGACCTTACGAAAGCTTGCCGCAGCTGCTTCACGCTTCATCACTCAACTAAAGCCGCTACAGGCCAACGCAAGGGATGCAGCAGAAGTGAGCAACTTTGAAGCGTTGCTGGACAATGCTGAAACCATTGTTCAGGCCGCCGGCAAACTTGGTCCCGAAGTGGTCCAGCCGCGCAAAACAAAAGGCGAGAAAGCAAAAACAAATTGAGTGTCCACTCCCAGTTCTCGCCCGCTCGCCTTCCAGTTTTAAGTTGCTCTGATTCTAGTTAGGTCCCCTTCGTCGCACCTCCGCAGCAACCGCTCTGGCTTCTTGTGAGACGGCAGTTCCTGCACTCGCTTCGTCGCCTTCTTCTTTGGCCGTAGCACCCGACTGTAATCGCGGTGAGCCATCGCCGACGGCGAAAAGTTTGTACTCGATCTTTGCTTCCGTTTTATCGACGCCCCCCACACCTGCAACGCGGCCAAACAGCTTCTTGGCCGCAGAACTCTTCAGCGTCGTAACATCGGTATAAAGAATGTAGTCACATTGTTTTGCCTTCGCTTCAGCCTCGGCCTCGGTTGCACTGGAAGCGTTCAACGCTATTGCGTCCACTCCAGCGCCATCAATCTCGGCGATTAGTCGCTGGCGCAAAGACTCGGTAGAAATCTGCCGATCGGTTCGGTTGTTGATGGAAACAACTCCGACGCGCAGCGCGCCCGGTTGTTTGACCTGTTCAGTCGACGGCATTTCGCCCTGTTCCGCTGCCTGGCTGCTCTTTGCCGCCTGGCCCATCAATTGGTCCATGGATGGCATGCCGTATAGCTCCAGCGCATTTTTCGTTTCAACGTAACCCGCGGGCACATCAAACAACGCTGAATCAAGGGGCTCGCGAGAAAGTTCGACAACCTCTTTCGTCGCCGTGAAAGCTACGCGTCCCTCGGGACCATAAGATGTCGTAGTTTCCTGAAGTGGGTAACCGGTTCGAGCAGCGCCCTGCCGGTTGAAACGAATGCGGTCCTGGCAACCGCCCTGGGACGGCATGCCACCCGTCTGCGGTGCCCCGCCTCGATCGCAGTCAAGACCATATGAAAAATCTATGTACCAACCATCTGTTTCCATCCGCTGCTTAATCGGGCTGCATGCATCCGGCGAAGACTCAATGAGCATACTTGTCTTCACGTGCCGAGCCTGGAAGCCAAACATTTCCTTGCGCTCGCCAGTATCGACAGCGGAAGTCGTATACGTGATAACTCCTCCACGTGTTGTTGGTTGACTCGTTCCGCTGGCTGCTACGCTGCTGGCTGGCGTCGAGTCCGCCGTCTCCATCGGGGTGATTAGATATTTCTTCGCGCTGTCGCTTATCTGAACCGTCCGCCTTAGATCACATTGCGTGATGTTGATAATGTCGCGACCATGCCCCAGCTTCATTTCCGAACGCTCGCGCTTCCCTTTGAGCATCGTAGTCATTTCCATGGATTGGCCGGAGGTGCTCGTGCGGTAGGTGATTTTCAGATCATTACGCGCCGGCGTCGGCGCGGGTTGGGCCGCCGGCCGGTTAGGTCTTCGTTGTGCTACAAACACAGCGGGCAAAACTATCAATAAGATTAGAGCGCCCACTGCGCCATTTCCCATAAGCCTTTTTTTCATCACTCTTCCTCGTCTTTCTTTATTTTTTCAATCAAGTTGCCGGATTGTGGAACAGACTTTAGCCTGTGGTTGCCGGGATGGCACAGACTAAAGTCCCTGCCACTGGCGCCGTTAATCACGCGCTTTGCGCAAGGTAGCAGCGGCCCGCTTCAACGCCTCGACGATCCTTGTAAGTGCTTCCCCGGCCTTCACAGTGTTGCGATCCTCAAGAGCCTGCCGAAAATCGGGCAGCGGCTGCGCAGCGTATCCAGTGTAGGTTCCCGGCGCATAAATCTGATGCGTATACCACGGTCGACCACGCAGACCACGCGCATCGGTCAGATCTCGTTCGACGGCTATTAACGCGTCATTGATTCGCTGGAGGCGCGGCTCGTTCCGTGGCTGATTAATCGCGTCTTGCCTGGCGCGATCCGTTCGCTCAGCTTCGTCGGCGAATACGTCAATGGCGTCGTTCATTTGCTTTTCATTAATGTTGCTCGTCAGTTTTCGCTGCCGGGCGGTTTTCATGCTTTCCGTAAAGAAGTCGCGGACTTGGGCGGCGTAATCGCGGTAATCCAATGGGAGGCCGGTCGAGTTTGCCAGGCGCATCGCGACCGTTCCCCACAGTCGCGCCGCAGTTACGTGATACATGAAAGTGGGATCTCCGAAGTGCGACATCCAGTAGAAGTCGTCATAGGCCGAATGGTAAACGCCATAATCACCACCAAAGCCCATGTCGCTGGAAGGAATCCCGAGGTGCTGCAAAAACGGAGTATAGTCCGACCCTGAACCGAGCGCTCCGATTCGCGCTTCCGCGATGCTGGTGTCAGAACCTGCATCAGCATCAGTGAGTTCGGGATTAGGATTATCATCACGCGTGCGGTCCTGCCACTGTTGATACACAGTCTTCCCGCTTTTTGGATCCGGAATGTCGCGAGTAACCGCCCGAATAAGTTTCCACATCGATGGCACCGATCCGGCGCCAAAGTTTGGACCAGAAACCGCCGCATCCATGTTTAAGTAAGCCACCGCTTTCTGTTTCAATTCTTGAGCGTTGTGCTCTACCCATTCAGTCGAGCCCAACAGTCCATACTCCTCGCCGTCCCAACTACAAAGCACAATGGTGCGCCGTGGTTTCCAGCCCTTCTTCAGTAGTTGGCCAAACGACCGCGCTGCTTCGAGCATGGCGGTGGTACCGCTGTTTGGGTCTACTGCGCCAAAGGTCCAGGCGTCGCGATGATTACCCATCAATACCCAACGATCCTTTTCCTGATCGCCGTCAATGCGCGAGATGACATTCCAAATCTTGCGCACTTGATAATCCATGTCAGTTTTCAAGTGCACGCGTACGTCGTTCGTTCCGCCGACGTGGTAAGCGAACGGCAAGCCGCCCTGAAAACCTTTCGGGCGCAGGGCACCTTGAAGCGGTTCCAAGAGGCGTCGTGCGTCTCCATAAGAAATCGGCTGGACCGGAATGCGCGTTAAGGTAGTGGCCTCTTCCATTTTCAATCTCGGCGTCCCGGGAATAGAGGGCGTCCCCGGTGTTAACGGATCACCCGGCGCGGTTGAAAGAAACTGAACCGAACCACGCTGCGCGGAAGTTGCCGGGCGCCACGGCCCTTTTGGGAAAACGTCACCCTGCATATAGCCGTCGTCGGCCGGATCGGAATAAATGATCAAGCCTACCGCGCCATGGTCTTGCGCAACTTTCGCCTTCACGCCCCTGAAAGAGTTGCCGTACCGGGCGATTGCGATCTTGCCTGTTACATCGACGCCCAATTTCTTCAGCGCTTCATAGTCAGGCGGCAAACCATAGTTCACGTAGACCAGGGGCGCCGTAACGTCGCCGCTGGCGCTATAACCATTGAATAAGGGAATGATCTTTGGGTTCGAACTGGAGGGATCTTCAGGGACAACGGCTTCTTTCAACGCCAGTCTTTCACGTCGCGGCGCCACCAATTCAACAATGCTCGGTTGCTTCGGATACGGCAACAACACTTCATATTCGTTAAGCTCAGAAGGAATTCCGTAGCTACGAATTTGATCCCGAACATAGATTGCGGTGTCGTAGTCTTCCTTCGTTCCCGCCACGTGCGGCTCGGCGGTCAAGCGGCGCAGGTGTTCCCGCGCGGAACCGGGGTCAGGAATCGCTCGGAAGTCCGCCTCCCAACGGCGTTCAGTCGCAGACCCTTCCGCGGTGAAGCCATCAAGAACGGGCGGCTGATTTAAGTTATCCTGGGACCAAACCGAACGAAGAGTTGCATTGAAACTTAGAAGAGCAACGCCGAGTGTCATTACCATTAAACGCCGGGCAAGTTTCACTTGAATCATCTCCTTTTAACGACGTTGCTGGCGCAAGCCGGCAACAGCGTCGAACAATATTCGAGGTGCTGTCGTAGAAGTACACGCCTAAGTTGAAAGGACGCTATGCCGATGGACAGTCGTTATTACCCTGGAGTTGAGGCCGATGTTTCCCGGCTCACCTCCGAGCTTCGCAACCTTTTCGACTGCGATTATGAAGTGCAAACAATGAATGTATCTTCTACGACCGTGTTGCAAGCGCGCAAGTCTAGCACGTTGCGCGACCTTACCGGATTGTCCGCCGCGCTGACAATTAAGATCACACCGGAAACTGGCGGCACACGCGTGGAAATCGGGATGCAAAAGTGGTTTGACAAGGCAGCCATTGCGGCTCTTGCCTTGATGCTTTCCGCAGGTTTGCTCGTCGCGCTGCCGGCGCTTGGCGCCTACTGGCAATACAAGATCACGGAAGACACGTGGAAGATTATTGATGCTCACATCGCTGGCAAGGCGGGTGGATATGTTCCGCCGCTACCCGGGCGTTGCGGCAATTGCGGCGCAGTCAATTCCGGCGGCGCAGGTTTCTGCTCATTGTGCGGAGCCAATCTTGGCGTCTTAAGTTGCGGGTCGTGCGGAGCGCAACAAAAAGACGCCTCTGCCCGCTTCTGTAACCGCTGCGGCAAGATTTTGGCCGGCGAAGCTTAAGCCTGTAGTAAAGCAAACTGTTAGTTTGCGGTGATTGGATGGCATTCAACGGATCCGCAAAGTAACAGTTTGCTTTACAAAAACCCAATTAACTACTACCCCGCGGTCCAAAAAGTTGACTTACGGTTCAATCGGACGTATGGTTTCGCCGCCCGGACAATTCAAGCAGACGCAGCGGCAGTCCTGAGAAAAGTTTCTCCCTGGATTCGTCGCCGCCGCCAGTCATAAATTCCCAGGCAAATTCAGCTACAAACCCCGGACGCACTTTGGCGTCAAGATCAAGCGGCTTTCAAGTTAATCCACCATTCTGAAAAACCCCGGAGGTTATCTATGAAGAAGTCTCTCCTGATGCTTTTAGTTTTACTTTCTGCATGTTCAGTGGCTGGTGCTCAGGCGATGCCGGCTGCACCTGGACCACCGAAGGTCCTTTACATTGTTCGCGAAGACATTAAACCGGGCATGATGCCGGCACACACGAAACACTCTGCGAATTTCGTGACTATTTTCGGAAAACTGCAAACCCCTAATCATCGCATCGCGCTCGTGCCGGTGGCTGGCAGCGAAAACGAAGTCCTTTACATAACCGGTGCGGATACTTTTGCCCAACTTGAAGGTATGCTTCAGGCCACGGATAAGAAGATGGGTGCCGCCGCTGGAGCGACACGAGCGGATTTGACTCGCTTGCAAGGCGAAGCGGCGCAGATGCACGCTGCTATGCGTGACATGCTGGCGGTCTACCGGCCCGAGCTTAGTTTCAATCCCGGCGTAATCCTTCCGCAGATGCGCTATTTCACTATCACGACGGTGCGCGTGCGACCCGGAAAGGACGCGGCGTATACCGAATACATCCAGAAGGTGCTCAACGTGGCACGTGAAAAGGCGAAAGTTACCAACGTGCATCTGGCCGTCTTTCAGGTTATCTCGGGAACGGCAAATGGCACCTATATGATCTTTCGCCCAATGAAGTCACTTGGCGAAATGGATGATCCGGTGGCCATGAGAGTGCGCGCGGCAATGAGCGACGACATGCGCAAGGACGCCGACAAAACAGTAAGCGATGCCGTCATGTCGAGTGACGTCAGCACCTACTGGATGACGCCGGAGATGAGTTATGTTGACAAGGAATTTGCGGCGGTCGATCCCGGGTTCTGGAATCCC
Organism: Pyrinomonadaceae bacterium; assembly: GCA_051002775.1. GTDB lineage: Bacteria > Acidobacteriota > Blastocatellia > Pyrinomonadales > Pyrinomonadaceae > PSRF01. The sequence goes on from JBPCLZ010000097.1 coordinate 11,268, forward strand.
AAGCCAGAACCGGTAGCTGCCAAGCCTAAGCCGCGGAAGCGGAAGCCGGCTGCGGTAACGACGCCACCGGCAAACTAGCTGCGTAAGAAGGCAGCAGCAGCAAGCAGAACGCAAAAACTAACGAGACGCCGCGCGATCGATCAGATCGCGCGGCGTCTTTAAGTTAGGCATAGACTTTTTAGTCTGTGGCTCCCCCGCGGCCACAGACTAAAAAGTCTATGCCACCTTAGTCGTGGCGCAGGGCCCTGACAGGATCGATGCGCGCCGCACGGGCTGCCGGATAGAGTGCTGCAAGGATCGAGACAGTCAGCGCAAATGCAATTGCGCTTGCCGAGAGCCATGGCGGCAGTGAAAAGAAGTCAACATAGGAAGCTTCCTGTGGTTTCAATAGAAAGCGATAGGCCAGCCGGTTAGCCAGACCGGCCATTCCCCATCCCGCCAACACGCCGATCACCCCGCCGCAGGCCCCGATTACTGCTGCTTCAAAAAAGAAGATCAATTTGATCTCGCGATCTTCGGCGCCGATTGCCTTCATGATGCCAATCTCGCGCGTGCGCTCGAGGATCGACATGATCATTGTGTTCGCAATCCCGAATGACGCTACTAGCAAAGAGATGCCGCCTAACAACCCGAGCGCTGAATCGATTATCAAAAACACCGTTTTGATCTGTTCCAGTTGATCGACGATCGAAAAGCTTCCGAAGCCGATTTCGGTGAGACGCTTGCGTACATCAGTCAACGCTACCGGATCGGTAACCCGAATCACTGCTGCGTCGTAGCCCTCAGGTTCGTTCTCATTCAGCGAGCCGGATTGCCGTGCGAGCGCAAGCGCCACCTGACTCAGCGGCCCACGATGTTGCAGCGACCACTCCCGCGCCGCGCGTACCGGAACATAAATCGACGCACCCGGCAGCAAGCCCGCCATACCCCCCTGGCCCGGCCCTTCTTTCAAATGCAAATCAAGTACGCCAACTATGCGAAACTTGCGCCCTACCAAATGTGTGGGTGCGGTATCCGCGCTGTCTTGCTCGTCTAACGGGATACCAAAGAAATTTGCTGGCCCTTCGTCATCTGCCGCCGCTTCGTTGGCTGTCTCGCTGGTTTTGCTGTTCTGATTTCCACTCGCCGGTGGCGCAAGAAACTCAATCGTTTGGCCCACCGCATCCACCGGTTTTTCGAAGCCAAAGTCTTCAGTAAAGGTGTCTGTCACCACCGCTTCGTCGGCGTCCGGCGAACTAATCATTCCACCGGCGAGAAAGTTCTTGAAACGCGAAGAGCCATTGGGGACTGAAGCTCCTGCCGCTGTTTTAAACCGCACGTGGCCATTGGCGCGCGTGTAGACGTAAATACTAATAGCCGGCTGCACGTAAGCGACGCCTGAAATTTTTTCGATTTCTGTGATCGCCGCATCGTCGAGAATACGAGACGGATCTTTGTCAGGCTTAAAGCGTGGACCGCGACGCTCGCCACCCTCATCGCTTCTTCCCGGCCGATTGAATCCAGCTGTTGCCAGATTATTAAGACTGCGGCCGAAGACTGTGATCTCATTAAAAAGATCGAGGGCCCCAAAGCGCGCCAGCATGTTGCGCTGCAGGCCTAAACCAAACGAAACCATGGTTACAATGACCGCCACACCAACCACCACTCCCATAGTCGTTAATAAGGCGCGCAGTTTTGCCTGGCGCAGATTGCGGAAAGACAGTTGAAGTATGTCTATGAAACTCATTTATAAAAACTTGGGCTTTGGACTTAGGACTTGGGCTTGGGGCTTTGGTCTTTGTACTTTGTGCTTTGTGCTTTGTGCTTTGAGTCTTGCGCTTTGTTGCACTCGAAGCCACGTCAGATAATCAAGTTCAAAGTACAAAGCTCAAAGTACAAAAATCAAAGCCCAAAGCCCAAAAACCAAAAAACAATTCTTAACTGAAGACATGTCGCACCGCATCAAGATTCCAATCCGCAAGACTGTGCGTCACAACCTCAGCGCCTGCGGCTCTCAACGCTGCTTCATTCACGGTATTCGTTACGCCAAGCGTGCGCATGCCGGCTTGCGTTGCAGATTCGATGCCGGGCGGCGAGTCTTCCACCACCAGACACTCGCGTGAACTCAACACTCCCTTGCCTTCACTTTGACGTTTTTCATTCAACTTTTCGAGCGCGATACGACAACAGTCCGGGGCCGGCTTACACACGCTGACATCTTCTGCGCTGACCACCACCGTAAACAACGTTCGCAGTTTTGCACGTGCTAGCACGTAATCGATCTCATCAAGGCTGGCCATACTGACAACGCCTAGTGGATAACTTCGCGCCGCCGCCTTCAGAAAAGTTACGACCCCGTGAAACAACGGCAGTTCATCTTCGATCAGCTTCCGATGCCGTTCGCCCTTGCTCGCTAACACGCTGCTTAACACTTCATCCGTTAACTGTTGATCAGCACGCGCAAACGCGGCCCGCACAAATGTCTTATCGTCCATGCCCAATGCCGCAAAATAATCGGCTTCGCTGAGGTCAATCGAGTGAATGCTTAGGACTTCGCGATACGCTTCCATTTGTAAGCGCTCGTCGTCGATGATGACACCGTTAAAGTCGAAAAAGATTGCTTGAATCATCGGTAATCAAGTCCAAGTCTAAAGTTTAACGTCCAATGCCCTTCAAGTAGTCCAGAGTCCAACCTTTAGGTTGCTGTATTGAACTGCGTAAGCTGCTTGAATTCCACTTTCAGGTTGTTGTTTTTGAACGTGCGCAAGCTGAAGCTTGTACTCTGAACTGCTTGAGTGGCCCCTTAACCCTTCGAAGTTTGACTTTGGACATTGGGCTTTGGGCTTTGGGCTTCTGTTGGGCTTTGGCTTTGCACTAGACGCGCGTTTTGTTCCTCAAACAATTTCGGTAGACGCTCGCTTTCGATCACATCCAGCCGCCGCAATACCTCCGCCAGCGACAACTCGTTTTTAAGGTTCACCCGGTAATCAAGGTCCGCGCGCAAGCGATCTTTTTCGCCCTGGCGATTTTGCGACATCATAATGATGGGCGCTTGCATCCCGGCGATTACGGCCAACACGAGATTCAACATTTGATAGGGCTTCGGATCGAAACCACTGAACAGGACATAAGAGTTGAACATGATCCAGAAGATTATCAGTGCGATTGAGACCCCAATGAATTTCCAACTGCCACCAAACTCAGCAATCAGGTCGGCGGCGCGATCTGCGAGAGTCATTCGGCTGGCTTGTTCTTCGTTTACGTTGCGCGACACACGCGAACGCAGCAACTCGTCCGTTCGTCGCAAGCGTTCACTCAAGGCGCCCAACATCTCTATCGCTACGTCGGGATTTGCGCGCACAAAAGCCAAAAACGCGGGCCGCGAAAGAATTGCCAGGCGCGCGTCCTGAACCACGCGCGCGTCCGCGGACCGCTTGCGACCGTCGATCAGCGCCATCTCTCCAAAGAAATCGCCCTGGGCCAGATCCGCCAGAGTCACCTCCTGCGCATCCTGATCGTGAATACTAATGCGAATCCGGCCACTCTCGATGAGGTACATCGCATCGCCGCTATCGCCTTTGTGAAAGAGCTGCGTACCCGCGGAAATATCTTCGACACTGAGCAGCTCGCGCAGATTCGTAGCGGCTTGATCATCGAGCGATCCAAATAACGGCACGGACCGCAGCGCTTCCAGCGTCATCTCCTGAACGTTATCGGACATCGACATACCTCACGCGGGGGATTCAACGGATATTTGTTTTTGGTTTTTTGGGTTTTTGGTCTTTGGTCTTTGGTCTTTGAACTTTGTGTTTTGAGCTTTTGTTCTTTTGTACTTCGTGCTTTGTACTTTGCATCGTGATTCTTTAACTCTAAGGACAGGACAGACAAGCCAAGTTCAAAGCAGTACGAAGCACAAAAGACAAAGTTCAAAGACCAAAGTCCAAAGTCCAAAAACCAAAGTCCGATCCTTCATCCTTCTTCAGTTACTCTTCCATCTTTCATCTGCACAATACGATCCGCAAAACTGGTGGCCAGCTCGCGATCGTGTGTCACCATCAATACCGTCAGCGCATCACCAGTCGCCATTCGTCGCACCAACTCTAGCAACTCATGAGCACGCGTTGAATCCAGGTTTCCAGTGGGCTCGTCCGCCAACAGCACCTTCGGACTGTTTGCCAACGCTCGTGCAATAGCCACGCGTTGTTGCTCACCGCCGGAAAGTTCTCCCGGCCGGTGCGTCAACCGATCGGCGAGTCCTACCCGATCCAGCAGTTCGCCTGCTTTGCGGCTTCGTTGACTTCCGCGCAAGCCGCCAAATGCCAGGGCCAGGCCAACGTTTTCCTGTGCGTTCATCGTTGGAATCAGATTGAAATTTTGAAAGATCATGCCAACCGAGTAACGCCGGTAGCGCGCCATATCGCGCTTGCTGAAAGGGCCAAGCGCTTTTGCGTTGAAAAAAACTTCGCCGCTGGTTGCGTGGTCCAGACCGCCCAGGATGTTCAGCAAAGTACTCTTCCCTGAACCCGAAGTTCCCTGGATCGCAACGAACTCGCCTTCATTTACTTTCAAAGAGACGTTGTCGAGCGCGGTGACGCTCGTGATGCCCATTTGATAGACCTTCGAAACTTCGCGTGCTTCCAGAAGTGACATGAAATTAGCCGCGGATTAACGCGGAGAGACTTTGATCAGAGTAGCTTTGCCTCAAAAAGTCATAGGCCATGTCAGGTTCGGCTCTGCCGCCTGATTTGCGGCGGTGGCTAATGCAACGCCGACACCAGCCAGCTGAGTCCCGGGCTATTCCCTCGGATTTAGTGAGCCAAAGGTCGTATCAAGGGCGTAGGCCAAACATTTAAGGGCATCTTGACGGCGGGGCATAGCCACCGCCGCACATCAGGCGGCATAGCCGTAGCCAGCTAGACGACTTTTAGCAAGCTGATCAGAATAGAACAATACCATTAGGTCCACTAGCACGGTTCGAATCAGTTCTTATCAGTTCACTAGCGCTACTCTTGTCTCACCTTACTCACGCGCCAGAGTTCAAATCGTTCTTCGTCAAAACCCTTCAACATTATTTCAAAAGGTTCAGCGTGGAGGTTTTCAACCCGCATGAACTCCTGAACTTCCGCGTCCTCATAAACTGCATGAGAGATTACCACGTCACTCCCCGTCGACAGGCTTTCCAATCGCGCTGCCAGGTTAACGGTTGAGCCAAAGTAGTCGAGCCGGTCGTTTAAGGTAACCGCGATGCAGGGGCCTTCATGAATGCCCGCTTTCAATGTCAGCGGCGCAATGTCGCCCCCAGGCGCGGCAAGCGTCTCCTGCGCGGCCAGCATTGCCTTAAGTGCACTCGCGGGCCGGCGAAAGATTGCCATCACCGCATCGCCGATCGTTTTCACCAGCGCGCCATCTTCAGCAGTGATCACTTTCTTTAGCACGTCGAAATGGTTCATCACCCGACCAAACGCCGTCGCGTCTCCAATCTCGCGATAGAGCTGGGTAGAGTTTCGTAAATCAGTAAAAAGTACTGTCAGCGTGCCGACCGAAATTTGCTCACCGGGTCGCAGCGCTTCGCTGGAAAAAAGATCGCGGAAGGTTTGCAGCGCAGTCACTTCGGCGGCCGTCGCCGCCTGATCGTTCCACGCGAGGCGCTCGAGGATCAACAGGTGTTCGTTCGCGGTGTCGTTTTCAAGTTGCAGCGAGGCCAAGGTCGCCAACTTCAACGGCTCAAGCGGCCAGCCTGATTCCGCGATTGCAACTTTGGCATCGCTGTTAACGCCATCGGCAGTTACGGAAACATCCAATCCGCCCGAGAGTTCCAGCGCGCGCATCCGATAGCGTCCCGGTTCAAGCGGCAGCGTCAGCCGGCGGCTGGTCTGCGGCGCCAACAATTGCTGCGCGACGATGTGAGGCGTTCGCTGCGGACTGCCCATGCAGAAATCCTGCATCTCTACGACTCGCAGCGCCGAATTGGGACGAAACGTGACTTCGACAAAGCGGTCGAAGTTTACTTTGAAATCGATGCGGCAGGTTTCACAGTGAAGCTCGGAGCTTATTTCGCGTAGCGTACCGCCCGTTTCTTTAGCGCCGCGACACAACGGACACAACAACTCCCATTGCAGATCTAGCAGACCGGCGCGAGTTGCCTTCAGGCATAACTCAAGCAGCTCGCGCCGCGAAACATTCCAATCATCAGCGAGCTGATACGGCCGGATGCGCGCCACCGCAAATTCGTCGGCCGTTTGAATAAAGTTTGCCAGGCGAGTGATGGTTTCAGTTTCCCCATGCTCACTAATTAACTTCCGTTTGATGCTGTCGATTCGATCAATGGCAGCGGCGCTGAGTTCAATGGTTGAATCGGTGGACGAAGGCAACGCACCCTGCATCGCCATCTGGTCGTAGTTCCTGAACGCACGAGCGAAGCGACGCGCGCTGATTAACTTCATTTGCAGCGCGACACTCAATGCGCCAAACAGCGATCGCGGTGTAATGGAAACCTGGTAAGTAAGCCTGGTCCCGCCCGCGTCGCGTGGCGTTAATTCGGCGAGCGCGCGCAATTCCGCCATCGGGCCTTTGCTGTATGTCCGCGCCACCCCGAAACGCGACGGTCGAATCCACTCAAACGGCTGCTCTTCCCATTCGACTGCCATGCCGTAAATCGATAGTCGCAATCGCCGGCGTGCGTTTCTGAGTTTCTGCCGGGTTTTGCTGGGCTCGACTGAAGGCACTCCCGTGTCGCGATTGAAGCGATTTGTGTCCGAAACGAAGGGCCAAAGCCTTCGGGAGACGACTTCAAATCGTATGTCCAGCGGTAATGAAGTTCTTGGCGGGCCATAAATCAGAGGTCAGAGATCAGAGGTCAGAGGGCAGAGATCAGAGGTCAGAGATCAGAAGTCAGAGGTCAGAATTCCGATGGCAGACTCAAGATGTCGGATGTAGTGCGATTCATGTAGTGCGGCGATATAGAGATGGTAATCAGGACGATCAAGAGAAATCAATCTCTGACTTCTGACCTCTGATCTCTGATCTCTGATCTCTGACTTCTGATCTCTGATCTCTGATCTCTGACCTCTGATCTCTGACCTCTGATCTCTGCCCTCTGCCCTCCGACCTCGGCCCTACACTTCCTTGTACTCAGAATCAACGTCTTCATCTGAGAAGGCAACGCGGTAGTTCTTCGACTGAACCTGAGTTGTGATTAATAGATCCGTCTTGGTCTTAAGCAGGTCGGCGCGGTTGTAA
>JBPCLZ010000098.1:0-4187 GCA_051002775.1 Pyrinomonadaceae bacterium
ACTGGCTGCTGCAAAAATCAACGCAACAATATTCCAGCGATGCGGTGGTAAAGTTTGGCTTCTGCCGCGGCCTCGAACCCGTCAACTACGTCGCAAACATCCTCGAGCGCCTCAATCACTACAAACAGTTTGTGGTGACGTAAGGGCAAGCCCGCCCTCTTTCCATTTACGATTCGTTTTCCGCCTTTTTCGGTTTACGTTCACTGTTTACTGTGTTCGCGAGTCATTTCCAGCAATCATTTCTCTGAGCTTGGCCGCTACCAGATTGCCGCCTCGATCATAATTGGACAAAACGACAACCGTATAACCGGATTTCACATACATCTCGAAAAATGCATTTGCCCCGAGCGCGCCGCCGCTATGTCCCACAATTGTTTCGCCATTAACTCTCTCAATTTCAAATCCGTAGCCGTACATAACGCCAGGTTTTCCACTTTTCACTTTCTCGCTCATAACCAATGTAGCCGATTGGGAGTTGAGCAATTTATGTTCATGCAACGCGGTCCTGAAACGTAGTAAGTCATCCACAGTCGAATAGCCGCCACCAGCCGGGCTTCCTTTGAATCCCTGGAAGATCAAAATGTTTCGCCGTTCGTTCAATTGGAAATGAAATTTTCGATCAGCATTCGTGTAGCCGGTTGCCAGGTCTGGAACATATCGATCCAATTCATAGGAATCGGTATTCAACATTCCTGCCGGTTGATAGATATGCTTCCGCACATAGTTGAAATAGTCTTCGCCTGAGACCTTCTCGATGATTGCACCCAGGACCAAGTAGCCTGAGTTGCTGTACTGCCAGTCTTTGCCCGGCTCAAAACTCAAAGGTTCGTTAACGAACAAGGGAAAATAATCGCGGACCGTTTTGAACTTCATTCGTTCATCAATCAACTTGTCTCCGAAATAACTTCCCATCCCTGAGGTGTGCGTCAAAAGTTGGTGTACCGTCACCCTCCGGGCCACGTCTTTATTCGGATAGTCCGGCAACAGTTTGGCGATAGGGTCATCAAACGCGAGCTTGCCTTGTTCGGACAATTGCGCGATCGCTACTGCTGTAAACATTTTGTTTAGCGAAGCGAGGTTGAATTTTGTGTCTGCTCGGTTCGGAAAATTGTAGGCAACGCTCGCCTTTCCGTAAGCCTTCACAAAGATAGGCTTTCGATCCCTCGCTACCAACACTGCGCCTGAGAACGCATCGGCCGCTGCCAGGCGTCGCATCAATGCATTAAGTTCGCGCAAGAGTTCTAAGGGCGCCGGTCGTGCTGTTCGCCCAAACTCTGATGGACGAGATATTAGTTCACGAGCAAACGATACGATTTTGTTGGGCGGCTGCGGTTCTACTTTGATCGTAACGCGGTACCAAAGCTGTGCCAGTTTCGAGTGAAGCACCGCCGTGATTTCTTCCGGCTGACGTTGCTCAACACGTCGCACTTCGTAGCCCCGTGTATCATAGAAATGAATCATCTGACTCTCGAGACGATCATCGACGCCCCGTTCCTTGAGAGCCGTCTCAGCAAAATGTTCCGAGATAAACTGCCGAATCTTCTCAACAGTTCCGCTGTTAAAGACGACTAGCCAGTTACTGAATTGTCTGCCCGCCGTCGTCGTCACCAACGACGTCTTTTGATCTGAAATTGGTCGTTGACTAACTTCTGCCCTGGCTGCAAAAGCCACCGAAATCATTAGGGAGTTGATTAGTATGAGTGCGATTTTCTTGTTCACCGCGAAACCCCCTCACGACATGCTCGTTATGGACCACTATTAATCGTTATCTTCTAGGTCGTTGATTTTTGCAAGCAGTAACACACGTGCGGCGCACGTGTCTTGCTCAATCGGAAGATTTTTGCCTGAGATTAAGAACGGGATTAACTAAGAGGCGAGAACTGGTAGTCAATTGGAAGGCATTGGTTGGTTGTAATTTCCTTGGAAGGTCCTCCTATACTCGCCCGGCGTCATTCCCGTCACTTGCTTAAACGCGCGAGCGAAATGGGATTGATTCGCAAATCCTGCGGCCAATGCTACTTCGGCCAGTGGATCCCTGGAATTCGAGATGCGATCGCAAGCAAACTTGACGCGGCGTTGACGAACGTACTCCCCAATCGTGCACCCGTAGTGCCGCCGGAATGAATTAGCGAGGTAGACTGGATGAACGTTAACGGCTCCGGCGATGATGGATAGGGTCAATGGTTGGGAGAATTCATCAGCGATGAAGTCCTTTGCTTGTTTCAACCAATTCGGTATTGGCTGCTTGCCTAATACTTTCTTTCGCCTTCGCGAGGTTTGCGCAATCAGATCAAGGACGATTCCTTCAATTGCGATTGCAGCTTCACTGTCGTGGGCGGCAAACTCGCGGCGCAATTTCATCATCAGCCACGACACAGTATCTCCCGCATAAACATATGGGTCGCTTCCCACGAACGACTCTGCGCTCATTCGCTTTAGCCACTGCGGTTCAAGCTCGACAATAAAACAATGAACGCTCTCTTTGCCGTAAACATCGCTGTGCATTTCGCCGGCAGGTTGAAATTTTACATAAGAAGGTTTCAATTCCAGCACCGCGTTGCCATACGACTCGGTGTATCCGCCTTTGATTATCAAACAAAACCCGGAATGGCGATGCGAGTGTCTGGGCAATTCTAGGTTGGCCTGGTATTCAGCTTGAGCCAGCGGCAAATCTCGCACAAATCGAAAGTTAATCGAAGCGGCGTGATAGTTGTTCTGGTTTAGGTTTTCATTCATTGAGTTAATAGTAGTTACGTAATTGGCAAACAGCAAACAGCAAACAGTAGACAGCCGGAAAACCGTAAATGGTAAATCGTGAATCGTAAATGGAAAAAACCAGCACAAGCGAAACCGAAAATGCCGCGACTATGACGTCGCGGCATTCAAGATTTTCCTTACGTTTTCAGATCAACTAATCTCTGACTTCTGACTTCTGACTTCTGACCTCTGAACTTCTGACTTCTGACCTCTGCTCTCTCGGTTCCCATAATAAATACTCCATGTTCCATATCGGGCAATCAAGGTGTACGTCTCGGCCGTATTTTTACGTCGTTTACCAAAACGGGAAATTTCCCTGCATCGAAAATCTTTAGTTTGTTGCACTCTATATTCTGTTTTCTCGCAACGGACGTTTCCGCCGAACGCTCCAACTCATGCTGGCGAACGACCGCGTTACGGGATCACGCTGTCGGCGATCATTTTATCGATGCGAGCCTTTTGGCTCGGTTCAACTACGGCGCCCCTGCCCGTGCTGTTTTCGAAACCCAATACATAAACTTCTTGTCCAAATTCAATCGGCGTGACCCTTGCGACGCTGACAATTCTGCTCACATCGATATAGGCGACCGCCCTATCTTTCGTGAGGTATGATCCCTGCTCGTGAGGTTGCATTTGTAACCAACGAGCCTGCTGCGCTTTTATCAGAGCCTCCAATTTATCGAGACAGGGACTTCCATGTGGAATTGTCCCCCACTCCTCCACCTTTCCATTGGCGATAGTAAGAATACGTGCCCCAACTGGATACGGCGCCTTGTAGGCAATCACCGCTATAACCGTTGCCCAGTCAACTCGTTTGTGCATACTGCTGCTTGTTTCGAACCATCTTTGTTGCGCGAAAACTGGTGAAGGTATAAGCAGCACTGAAAGGAACAGCGTGATTCTGAGAATGTTTTTGTGCATTGTTATCTCCTTAATCCATTGTTCGTAATTCCTAACCGCTGATCGCCGGCACGCGTAGAAGGTCCGTAGTCTGGCACAACGGTCGGTGGTCGTGGAGCGTCAATCTCTGAGTGTTGTGTTCCTATAAACTTAAGGGTATTGCCGTGCATCCAGCCTAAACGGTTACTAAACCGCACGACATACCAGGGAAGTTTCTGATCCAGGACCTTGACTAAGGCGCCCTCGGTTATCTCCTGCTGACTCGCGCTAGCAACTGAAGGGGTATCGCAAAGGTACGCGTTTGCCGAAATGACGCCGGCATATCCAAGGGTTTGAGCGGTAGCAGGAACTGAGATACTGACAGTAAAAACTACGAGGAACAGAAGGCGGTGCTTCATGTGGGACTCCTAGCAGGCTGCTGAAAAACCGGCGTTTGGGAGCAATTTCTTTTTCGTCGTAGTCATTTTCGTTCGAGTCAAGAGTTAGTTGCGAGTTTGCATGCTTAGGCGAAGTTGTTTTGATTCAGTTTT
>JBPCLZ010000099.1:0-8113 GCA_051002775.1 Pyrinomonadaceae bacterium
ATTTTTCTGGCGCAACTCCGATCAAGATGCGGTGCTCAAAGGCCATTGGAAATACGTCCGAGATGCTAAGAATGAGCATCTGTTTGATCTTTCAGTCGATGAGCGCGAACAGGCCAATTACCGGGAACAGAATCCCAATATGTTCACTGAACTGCGCGATGACTTTAGGAAATGGGAGTCGACGGTGCTGCCGCGGCCGCCCGCCAGGCAGCGGTAATGAGAACCGTAAATCGTGAATCGTAAATAGGTGAGAACGGAATCGAATCGCGCACGCACAAGGATTATTCGCCCCGTTGGGGCGAAAAGGTTTTTAGGGGTGACTTGATCCCAGGGTCGCGCGAAGCGCGCTTTACCCTGCGCTATTATCTTTCGCACCTACGGCGCTTTGACTCGAACGCTGCGCGCGCAATAATTGATTCTTTGTAACCTCTCCCTCGCAAAAATTCTGCAACATTTCCGTTACCGGATCTCGGACATCCCTGCACGATATGGATACTACAATTCGACTCAGACACGCGTTTTTTCAATAGTGATCACGGTTTCTTTAAGATCGTAAGCGGCATAAGGGTTGCAAAATTCTTTCTCAAACGGAGGGGGAAGAAATATGAAAAAGACGTTTGGCAGTGCGCTTATGGCGCTCGCGTTTGTATTCGGAATGATTACTGTGACCAGCACAACTACGCAGGCGCAGTGGTCGAACAGAAGTTACGGCGGATACAACAATCAACAAATACAGCAGGGATTCCAGTATGGGGTGAACACGGGTGCCAGCGATGCCCAACGGCGGCAGAGTTATAGTCCTCAGCGTTCACGCTATTATCGGGACGCGCCAACCCAGGCCTTTCGCGATGGGTTTGTGCGCGGCTATGACCAGGGCTTCCGGCAGTACGCTAACAGCAACGGTGGTTACCGAAATGACGGTTACGGAAATAATGGCGGCTACCGCAACGATGGTTACTACGGAAATCGTGGCTACAACAACCAGCAACTCCACGCCGGTTATCAGCAAGGTCTAAATACCGGTGCCAGCGATGGACAGAGTAATAAGAGCTACAGTCCGGAACGGTCACGTTACTTTAAGAACGCCTCGACGCAGGCCTTTCGTGAAGGCTTCGTGCGTGGCTATGACGAAGGGTACCGGCAGTACGCGGGTAACCGCAGTTACCGGAGAGGTAACACGGCTGCTCAGATTTTAGGACAGATCTTTGGTGTGCAGCCCTAACATTTGTTTCTAAAATTATTTGAGCAACAAACGAAGATGCCGCGATGAAAGTCGCGGCATCTTTTTTTAGGTAATCAATTTATCAGGGCAATATTAGAATTCACTTTCGCTCCAGCGGAGCGAGATGTTTATAGCAACAAGCTTCACCCACGATGTCCTCGCTCCGGTAGGAGCGAAAAACCGTCAACGGAACAACTATCAAACAGGCTACAGCCGTTGCGCTCCTACGGAGCTAAGAACTAAAGAAAGAATCCCGAGGGCTATAAACATCTCGCCCCTAGGGGGCGAAGACAAGCGCGTTCTTATTGCACTCCATTCTGAATCGGTTAAGGGAACTCAGCGGAAGGTATCGGCATTCCGCACTCTGCGGAAGCAATCCTCTGTTAAGTGCCTTTTGATGCGCACGTTTTTAGTTTAGGATTCGTCTCAAATCAGATTGCGTCAGATTCATTATGAAGCGATTCATTCACGTAGTACTCGACGCCGGTCTCATCATCATAGGAATCCTTTCAGCCGGGCTGGGACTGAAGGGCTTTCTACTGTCGAGTCACTTCATCGACGGTGGGGTTACCGGAGTATCGATGCTGCTTTCTAAGGTGCTGGGATGGCAGCTAGCTATTCTCATTCCGATCATCAACCTGCCATTTATCGCCCTTGCCTACCGCCAGATTGGCCAAGCCTTTGCGATCAGAAGTACGCTGGCTATTGCCGGCCTGTCGCTTTGTCTCGCTTTCATTAAGTATCCGGATGTCACGCCTGACAAATTGTTGACCGCGGTGTTTGGCGGCTTCTTTATTGGCGCGGGAATTGGTCTGGCGATCCGCGGGGGCGCAGTTTTGGATGGAACTGAGATCGCGGCACTGCTCGTCAGCAAGAGCAGCCATCTTTTGAAAGTCGGCGACGTAATTCTTCTGCTCAATATCGTCATCTTTTCAGCGGCAGCATTTTTTCTCGGGCTCGAATCCGCGCTCTATTCGATGCTGACTTACTTTGCAGCTTCAAAGACGATTGACTTCCTGATTCATGGTGTCGATGAACACACTGCCATCACCATCATCTCTGACAAAAGCGACGAGATCAGGGAAGCAATCGTTGTCCATCTGCATCGTGGGGTCACGATTTACAAGGGTGAAGGTGGGCTGGAGCGTATACCGCAGGACATTCTGTTTTGCGTAGTCACACGTTTAGAGATAGGGAGAGTAAAAGCAAGGGTGCGCGCAATCGATCCGGCGGCGTTTATTGTCGTCTTCGCATTGGCGGACGCGGAGGGCGGAGTGATCAAGCGACTTGCGTCGCATCCGTAAGAAGAGCCGCAATCGTGAATCGTGAATCGAACGGAAGGCCCAAACGCGACGGCATGAGGTCATGTTTGTCTCGGAGTCTCATTGAAGTGGGTGAGTGGTTGAAGCAATGGAGTAAGTGATATGAGCAGGAGCAGGTGAAGCCTGACGTGTCGGGGGTAGCGAGAAATTTGGACTGCAGCGGCTCGACGCCGCTTTCGTGACGCGGGAGCGTCGGCTGTTATTTACTAAACGAGATATCGTGGGCAACTGAAAAGCGGCGTCGAGCCGCCGCAGTCCAAATAAGCGGGGTCGAGCCGCAGTTCAAAAAACCGGGAAGAGGTAAAACCGGGATGTTCCTACTGCGGCAAGTTGAGCTGGCGCACCAGCTCAATAAACTCCGGTTCGGCGTGTAGTGAATCGAACATCGGCTCTACCTTTAAGTAAATCACCCATCCAGAGCGTTCCTCAATTGCTTTTTTCAAGTGTTCGATTGCCTCCTGTTTGCGGCCGAGGCTCGTGTAGATAAGTGCCAGGTCATAAGGCGAAACATATTTCTCTTTGGCGATGCTTTTGATTTCCTCCAGCAGCTTCAAAGCATCAGCCTGCTTACCTTGCGCCGCATACGCGCAACCTAGCAAAGCCAGGATAGAGGGGTCACGCCCCAACAGTTTGATTGCGATCCCAAACTCCTTGATAGCGTCCGCATCCATACCCTTTTGGTGATAACTCAAACCTAAATTCAGGTGAATTCCAGGCCGATTCCACTCCGTATCGAGAAACTTTTGAAGTTGTCTGATGGCTTCGTCATAACGGCGCGCGAAGTAATACGCGTTAGCCACGTCGTCGTTCAGCAAGGCGGATAAAGGATCAACTTCCGTGGCGCGCTTTGCCATACTGATTGCTTCGTCAGGCCTCCCCATACTAGTCAACAGATAAGAATAAAGTTCATACGTTAGTGGATAGTTAGGATTGAGTTGCATAGCGCGTTTGTATTCCTCTTCAGCGGTGGCCCAGTCGAAGTGGAGGAACATTGTGATAGCGCCGACTGACAAATGGGCTTCAGCTAAACCTTCATCTAACTCCAGAGCGCGCCTGGCAGCGGCCATTGCCTTTGGATAACCTTCGTGTGGCGGTATCCAACTATTGGTTGCGGAGGCGCCGTAAGTGTCAGCGAGTCCCACATAAGCAAGCGCGTATGTCGGATCTTCCTCGATGGCCTGTTTGAAATAGGCCTCCGCCTTTCGATGATCGTCCGGAGTGAACTTATTCCAGAAATACCGGCCTTTTAGATAAAGCTGATAAGCCTCGGAATTTTGCGTGTATTGCTTTGGAGGTGGCTCTGATATTCCCGAAATTCTCGGCCTCAGGTTGGCGGTAATCTCCTGCGCAATGTCGCGCTGAACCGACAGCAGATCGGAAACTTTTCGGCTGTATTGTTCGCCCCAAAGTTGTTTGTTGTCGCGCACGTCCACCAATTCCACACTGACGTTTAGACTGTCGCCGCGTTGCATGATCCGGCCGGTAAGAACCGCGCGCACGCCCAATTCCTTTCCCACCGCAAGCGGATCAGTCTCTTTCCCTTTGTAACGAAAAACAGAACTGCGCGCGATTACTTTCAGGTTGGGAAGTTGAGTCAAACTGTTGATGATGCTTTCCGTCAGTCCATCCGAGACCCACTCGGCATTTGCATCGTTGTTTTGGTTGACAAAAGGAAGCACTGCAACTGATTCGATTGCCACTTCGCTGCTGCGCGAATGGAAGTAAAAGCCAAGAGCTATGGCGACCCCGGCAATCAACACGAGGGCAAGAACGGCAGCCAACTTGTGTTGCTTAATTCCACTGACAAAATATTCAGCGCTCGACGCTTGCAGCGAAAGTGAATCGGAACTAGCGGCGGTACTTTTGGTTTCAGCACGGGTGCCTGGATCGGTGACAGTAAGGTCTTCGCTTCGAGACACAGGCACCGTCGTGTCAATTCCGGCAGAGGTCATTTCCCGCCGTACTTCTTTTAGTTCAATCGCGACATCTTTAATCGATTGATAGCGTTCATCTGCGTCCTTCGCTAAGCACCGGCGCACAATTTTTTGTAGATCCTGGGGCGCGGACGGGTTTATGTCGCCGATTGAGGGCGCGGGTTCACGGATGATTTTGTTAAGCGAATCAATCGTGTCTTTCCCCTCGAAAGCTTTGCGGCCGGTAATCGCTTCAAACAAAATGCAGCCGAAAGAAAAAATGTCGGAGCGATGATCGATTTCATTCGTGTTGCCTTGTGCCTGCTCCGGCGACATGTATCCCACTGTTCCAATGACGGCGCCAGGTGTTGAATGTTCAAGGATTGCAGTGGCAACGTCACTCGAGACTTGATCGTCCCCATCATTATTTGACTTCTGTCCTGAAAAAAATTGCGGCTCGATCAACTTCGCCAGGCCGAAATCAAGAAGTTTTGTGTGACCATCCCGCGTGATCATGATGTTGTCGGGTTTCAAATCACGATGCACAATGCCGGCGGCATGGGCCTTGGCAAGGCCATCAGCCGCATGTTGCAAGTAGCGCAAAAGCTTTGGCAGCTCCGCCTGGCGGTGATGAATAAGCTCGCGCAGCGTCTGGCCATCGATAAACTCCATGGAGATGAAGTTGAGACCATCAGCCTCCCCAATCTCGTAGATGTGTGCGATGTTCGGATGATTAAGAGCAGCCGCGGCCTGTGCCTCTTGCACGAAGCGACGCATTCGATCCCGGCTGGAAGCAACGGCGGCGGGCAGCACCTTAACCGCAACCTTGCGCTGCAACTGGGCATCTTCCGCCAGGTAAACCTCGCCCATCCCACCGGCCCCGAGCAGTGAGTGAATTTGATAGCGACCGAATCTTGTGCCTGGTGAAAGGGAGGAGCTCATTGGGAACTGGGCGACCGCATGCTAATTCATGGTGGCGGGATTCTATATGAGTAGTAGAAGCGAGCCAAGGATCGGCAGCATTTTGTGAGACTCCCGATTTACGCCGGGGGAACAGAAGAGTCGCGAACTCGGCTCCGATTTTACGATTCACGATTTACGATTTACGATACCGTTATGAACTACAAAACACTCGGTCAGACTGGTCTGAAAGTTTCTGAACTCTGCTTGGGCACAATGACGTTCGGGGAGAACTTTTATGGCATTGCGGTGGTCCAACAAGCAGGTGTGGATGAAATGGTAGCGCGGGCTCTCGACGCCGGCATTAATTTTTTCGATACCGCCGACGTTTATTCTTATGGGCAATCAGAAACCGTTCTCGGCCAATCGTTGAAAGACGGACAAGTCCAGCGCGATCGCGTAATTGTGGCGACGAAAGTTCGCAGCGCTATGAGCGAAGCCGCGACAGCCGGCACCGGCGATGTGAACAACGTCGGGCTAACCAGACAACACATTTTCACTTCTGTTGAGCAGAGTTTGCGGCGCTTGCAAACGGACTACATTGATCTTTACCAGGTGCATGGTTGGGACGTGCTCACGCCGATTGAAGAGACGTTGCGAGCTCTTGACGATCTGGTGCGGCAGGGAAAGGTGCGCTACATCGGCTGCTCGAATTGGGCAGCGCGGCACTTAATGAAAGCGCTGGTCCTGTCTGAAGCGCACGATTGGGCGGGCTTTGTGTCTTTGCAGGCTTATTACTCCTTGGTTGGCCGCGATCTCGAACATGAATTGTTGCCACTTTGCCGGGAAGAGAACATCGGTGTGTTGCCATGGTCGCCGTTGTCGGGTGGATTCCTGTCCGGCAAATACCGGCGAGACAATCCCAATCCGGAAGGCGCGCGGCGCACTAACTTTCAATTTCCTCCGATTGATGAAGCGCGTGGGTTCGATGCGATTGAGGCACTTGAAAAGATCGCAAAAGAAAAGGATGGGACCGTCGCGCAGGTCGCGCTGGCGTGGCTGCTCGGGCAACCCGGTGTGACTTCAGTGATCATTGGCGCGAATAAGATGACGCAGTTGGAAGACAACTTGAAAGCGGGTGAGTTGGAGTTGGGCCCCGCCGAGATTGAAGTATTGTCTGCGACAACGAAACCACCTCAGCTCTATCCTGAGTGGATGATTGAGAGACAGAACATGGGAAGACAGTAGGCGGACGGCATTAGGCAGAAGGCAGCGGAGGATTTATTTCGGCCTACGGCCTACTCGGCTTTTTAGTCAGTTCTTATTAAAATTAGACTTAAAAAGAAAAAGCGGAGAGGCATTTTTCGATAACTCTCCGCTTGGCCGCGTTATGCAATGAGTAAGAAACTCGTACTCTATTAAGCCGCTTCGTTTCCTTTATCGACCACTGCTTTTAATGCCTGGAATGTCGGTGGCCACAGGCCGACGAATATTCCCGCCTTTTGTTTTCCGCTTAGAAACAAGGCGATCGATGCGCCGATTGCGCCAAGCGTCAGGATGTGAAACAAACTGACTCCCGTCGCCTTCTCCGTGGTTTTGTCCACCGTTTTTAACATGGACTCCGCTGCATCTCGCTTCGCACTCGCTTGGATCCCGCCGTTTTCGTTTGTCTCTGGTTGTGTTCCAGTAATTGTTCTTTGTGGTGCTGACATAAATCTCCCCTAATTGAAAATGATACGCTTCTTGTAAGCTTGCCACCTCTGTTTGCAATGCCCGTACCCAAGAGGGAAAGACAGACCGCAGGAGGCGGACGGCAGAAAGCAGTAGGCAGAAGGCAGAAGCAGAAAGCAGTAGGTAGACGGCAGAAAGCAGTAGGCAGAAGGCAGTAGGCACCAGGCCGAAGGCAGAAAGCAAAAAAGCAGCATCTGCATGCTGCCTTCTGCTTAGCGCCTACTGCCTTCTCTTGGCTACGGCTTTTTGCCTTTGCCCTTACCACCGCCGCCGCCTTGTCCCTGACCACTTCCCGCTGGTGGTCCTTGCTGTTTCTCAGCCTTCGCGGGACGCTGCGCCTGAGGTTGGGGTTGTGCACGAGGTGCGTCAACTCGACCTAGCGGCTCACGTTTCATTGGCACGTCTTGTCGCGCCCGCGGAGTTGGCGGTTGAGCAACTTGCGGCTGCGGCACATCCTGACGGCCCTGCGGTTCACGCGCACGCGGAGCATCCTGTCGACCGCGCGATTTTGCCGGCTGCTCACGGTGTCCTACTGCTTCTCCCTGCGCTTGCTGAACAGCCTTGCGGTGTTCGACCTGCTGCTGCTTCTGTTGTTGTGTCGCAGCGCGCTGGGCTTGTTTCTGGCTCACTTCTGCCTGGCGTTGTTGCTGTTGCAGATCCTTCATTTGTCGCCGCGCATCCTTATTGCCTTTTGCGGCTTCATTCGCAAGCTGATCGATTTTTTGTTTGCGTACCTGGTCCACTGCTGGGTCGCTTACCTGGCCCAGCGCTCGCTGGTCGGCTCCACGCTCATCTCTGACCTGGAATTTCGCTGCTTTGACTTTGTCCGGCACAGCTTCCGCTCGCAGCGACTTCGCCAGATCTTTTCCAAAACGGGTCGGCGGAGCAGTGCTGGTTACAACCTGCGTTTCGTAGAGTTTTTTCGCAATGCCTGGCGGCAAACTAATCTTGCCGCGGCCCCAAGCCGAATGGACCACTGCATTTCGCAGCGGAGTCAGCAGCAGAGGGTCTAGCACAGGACGCAC
>JBPCLZ010000100.1:0-5117 GCA_051002775.1 Pyrinomonadaceae bacterium
GCCGAGATAGCAGCCTAAAATTTGACTATCGGTTCAGGCCGGAGCTAACTTGCTCCGGCCTTTTTATGGGTGATCAAGGGACAAAATGGCGTGATCGTCCCAAGTCAATCAGTAGCGGTGACGTTAAGGTTTATGCCTAAAGTCTTGTATCGCGCAACGACAATTCCGAAGCCAGATTTTCATAAAAAAGGCGAATGCTTACAGGCATCACCTTTTAGATTTTTACAGAGTTTTAACGAGTGAAATTATCCGCATTAACACATATCTGAAACATGTTCTACACCTGTACCGGAGTAACGTAATTCCAAATCGAGCCACTAAACCCTATTCTTCAGCCCTTCTGGAGTCATCTGGAATACTGAAACCAACAGTTCAACTTCCAAAGGAGATTAATCGATGGGACTATTCGATAAGATGTTCGGACAAGGAGATCGCCGCTCAAGCTGAAAAGAAAGACCCTTCCGTGATCGATCAAGTCAGCAAATTTTATGCTGACCATCCCACGCTGGTGAAAACGCTCGGCATCGCAGCTCTAACCATCGCACTCTCTCAGATTGCCAAGCGGCAAACAGCTTAGTTGCTCCAGGTCGAACGGGGAGGCCATGAACCAACGCAAGCATTATGAGTGAAGACGTACAACCCAAACCGGTCCAGTCAAGTCCTGTAATGCGGCGCTTCATCACTTATGCGGGTGTAATCCTCGTAATCTTCCTGCTCGGTTTCATCCCGATGTGGCTCAAGGCTCGGGCAGCCACTAGTAGTCTGGGCGAGAGAGAGCACCAGTTAATGCTTGTCAGGATGCAGAGTAATCTTGCCTCAGCAGTAATTGACGCGCGGCGAGGTGATTATGAGGCCGCGCGCCAGGGTGCCAGCGAGTTCTTTACATCCTTACGTGCAGAAATTGATAAGGGGGATACTTCGAACTTTACACAGGCGCAAAGACAGGCCATGGAGCCCTTGTTTGCCGGACGCGATGAGATTATCACCTTGCTGGCTCGGAGTGATCCTGCTTCCGCAGACCGGCTGTCCGATTTGTATATGGCATATCGTAAGATCATGAATGGTTGAGGTGCGGCTCGAGAGTGGGTATCTTTCCTGCGTCGAATGCGCTTCACAAATCGCCCTCTCCGGACCCGCAACCCAGTAAGCTTGTTCCCCGGGGGAGAATATATCAGACGGAGCTTTCTAAAGTTTCAAGCATCAGATTTGGCAGCCGAGAGCGGCGCGTCGCATGGTGGCACATTCTCGGTGGCGAGGATGAACAAAACCGATCTTAGCCAGCTGGCGACGCTCATCACGCAGAAGCACGATGAACTGCTCGCCCACTGGCGCGAAGAAGTCCGCCTCCTCCCTATCGCGGAGCATCTCGACGCTCCGACCCTTAACAATCACATTCCCGACCTACTTGAGGAATTGGCTTGCGAGCTCGAAGCGGCTTGCGATGAGACGCTCATTGAAGCGCATCTGAAAGAAAATCCGGTGATTCATGGGTTGGATCGGCTGCGCATCGGGTTCGATGTCGAGGAGGTAGTGACGGAATATAACGTGCTGCGCGACGCCATCCAGACCCTTGCCGAACGCCACGGTATAAGCCTGCAAGGATGGGCGGCGCGCATCGTCAACCGCGTGCTTGACCGGGCAATTGGACTGGCAGTCAAAACTTATGCGACGCAAAAGGCTCTGGAAGTGCAGCAACGCCGTGAGGAGCATCTCTCCTTTGTCGTCCATGACCTCAAATCCCCCCTCGCCGCAATGTCAATGGCAGCATCAGTGCTCGAACGCAAACTCCCTGACGCGGTTAAGGACGAAGAAGCCGTAATGGTGCTGAACACCATCCACCGCAACGCCGAGCGGTTAAACGCGCTCATCGTCAAAGTTCTCCACGAAGAGGCCAATCTTGACACGATCACATCGCTCCAACTTCAGCGCCGCGAGGTTGACCTTTGGCCGCTCGTCGAAGCATTGGTAGACGACCTTCAACCGTTAGCGCAGAACTCCGGAACGCGCATCACGAACACCATCCCTAAAGATTTGATCGTCTTTGCCGACGCCCATCTACTGAGCCAAGTCTTTCAGAACCTGCTCTCCAACGCGATCGAGTACACTCCCGGCGGCAAAATTATGATCGGTGCGACAACAAAGGCCGCGAACGACGTGGTTGAGTGTTGGGTAATCGACGATGGCGCCGGCATCCCGGAAGAGCGGATTGACAAGGTGTTCGAGAAGTTAGAGACCGATCCTGAAAAGGGGGGCGGCACGGGCCTCGGATTAGCGATCGTAAAGGAGGTAGTCGAAGCGCACGGCGGTCAAGTGACTGTAGAAAGCAAGCTTAAGGAGGGAACAACATTCCGGTTCACGCTTCCCGGAAAAGCCCCCTTGAGCGAAGAAGCTCACTGACCGAGATATGGATTGTGTGTTCCTGCTGCAACACCTTACGGTGATTGCACTCCTGCCGCGCGTACCCTTGCGCTTTCATCTGGAAGCTTTTCCCCTGCTGCTTTCGCCTCCGGATCTCCGGCGCGAGCTGCAGCTTGCTCGATGAGGGCGTTAACTTCGCCGCCGATAAGAATCGTCACCCCAGTCAAGTAAAACCACAGTAACAGAATGATGACCGCCCCCAGTGAGCCATAGACCACGCTGTAGGTGTTATAAAAGTTGAGATAGGAGCCGAACAGAAAAGAGACTAGCAGCCACAGGATGACGCCGACCGCCGCGCCCGGTGTCAGCCAGCGTAGTTGTTGTTCATGCAGGTCGGGCGCACAGTAATAAATTAGCACAAACGCAAGAAAGACGAAGCCGAGCACGAACAGCCATTGCAAGACGGTCCACAGTGAGGTAAATGCCGCACCGAAACCGTAGCGGTTTGCAATCCCTTCGGCAATGCGGCTACCGTAGAACATCAACGCCAGTGCGGTAATAATCAGCACGGCAAGCGCAATCGTCAGCACGATGGCGAGCAGAGTTCTTTTCCACCACGCGCGCGTCTCCTTCACGTCGTAGGCGATGTTCAACCCTTCGATGATCGCGCCCATGCCGGAGGAAGCGAACCACAGCGATGTCAGCAGACCAAACGACAATTTGCCGCCGCTGCTTTTCTTACTGATTTCGTCAACCGTCGTATTGATGAGATCGGAGGCTGAGACGGGCACAATCGCTCTTAGATATGTAAGCAAATTGCGTCGCAACTCGGTTCCCGAGTCGGCGAAGGAACCCAGGAGAGCGATGAGGAAAAGCAACAGCGGAAAGAGCGCGAGCAGAAAGTAGAAGGAGAGAATCGCGGCACGATTGAGTACGTCGTCCGTGTTGACCTTCGTCCACAGGTGCTTGCCAAACGTTTTCCATCGCCACCCTCGGATTTTCCAACCCCGTGTCAACATCATGCTTTCCTGCACGAATTGCGTTTAACGAAACGCCTAAAGGTCATGCCTCCTCTATCAGCACGAAGATCTAAATGGTCACTAAGTGCCCTGCGCCGTCTCTGCAATTAGCAGGTCAACAACAGCTGCAAGCTGATCGTTTACTCATAACGTTGCCGCCCAAGGCAGAACCAGGTTGATTACCAAATACCCTGGGAGAAAGATGAAGAACGACACCCCGTCGAAAAGGCGCGAAAGCGTCTTTTTGCCTTTCTTTTCATACAAGTACAGCGAGATCGCTGACTGCAGCAAGGAGAGGAAGATCGTTACAATGCCCACATGGTTAACGATATCCGCCAGTGTCATCACCCCAGTGTCAGGCACGAGGGCAGAAGTGACGTAGGTGTTTACTATGACCGCACCCAGCGCGCCGACACCAAGCCCGAATCGTGGATCAACATCCGTCGGCTTAATGAAGAATGCGATCATGGCGACCCCTACCGCTGCGAATAGGGCCACGAACATTTTCAAGTAGAACCCGGAACCCTGGCGGTGGATCCAGACGCCCATCCTGAGTTGTGATTGAACCTTCTCGGTTCCTGCGGCCAGACGAGGATCGCCGTGTGTGCTTCTGTAAGCATGCGGCTTCTCGAGTACGGCTTCTTGATAAGTTGAATACCCCGGGATCAGGACGCGCGAACTGAGTCCGGAACTTTCATTGTCAGCGACGAACAAGAGCTCGCGGCGCTCTGAGGCAGGGCTTTCGATGTCGATTGTCAATACGTGGTCGTCGCGCGGGAAACGCGACACGTCGAAGAATTTAGTAATGCGGGCGACGACCCGGTAGAGCACATAACGCTCGTCGCCGCTGGTGTGGTCCTCCGCCTTCTCCTTTGACTCGATCGACCCGCCCACGATTTGAAGTTTTTCGCCCGGGTCGGGTCCCGTGCCGTTCCAGCGGAACCAAAGGTAGAAGTCGACGGTCCAGCTGGCCTCTTTCACCGAGAGATCGATGATCCGATCTACATAAATGCCGGCTCTAACGGGATTCGCCCCTACAGGCACGGTCGTTGGAGGAGGCTTTGTCCCGCCCTCACCTACTTCAGGATTCATTCTGTCATTGTGCCGCTCGATGGCGGCGATTTTGTTCTTATACACCGACCCAGCGGTAATGACCGTAGCGGCAGCAAAGAGGACTACAAGCATGATCGCCCATATCCAGAGGTTCCTCCGCTCGGCTGCGGTGATGGTGTCCCTTTCATCAACCTCTTGGTTGTGCTCATCACTCATTAAGAAACCCTCTCAAGTTGACGGCGACGAAGTACCGCCCTTTGTTGTCCGCTCCGTCTCTGTCCGGGCTGCGCACACAATCCACCGACAGCGCGCCTGACGGCGGGCTGTCTGGTATTTGCGTCGAGCGCCCCGGCCGGAGTAACGGGTCGCCCTTGCGACGCCCGCTGATTGGTAACCTTTGATGCTGCGGACGAGGTATGGCAATAAGATCATGGCTGCCTCACGGGCGCGAGGGTTGTGACTTCTCTATCAGCATTAGGATCAACACGGTCAACTAAGTGCCCTGCGCCGTCTCTGCAATTAGTAGGTCAACAACATCTTCAAGGTGATCGCGACGCGCGTAGGCGGCGCGCTGACGAGTCGCGCCGTTGCCGCGGGCGAGCGTATCGTGCGTAAGGGAGTTGATCTCATCCCAGTCGCCGTACCTTTCGAGTGCCGGGCGGAGAGTCGCAAGTAGCTTTTCAATCA